>JBDLIA010000132.1 GCA_039715185.1 Gemmatimonadota bacterium | reverse complement strand
CGGGCGCGCATGGTCCACGTGGACCTCACCGAGCGATTCCGTGAGTTGGCGGTGGAGGTGGAGCTCGGCTTCGACCCCGCGCAAGCGGCGGCCGAGGTCGAGCGGTGCCTGAACTGCGACATCCAGACACACTTCGCGGCTCCGCTGTGCATCGAGTGCGACGCGTGCATCGACGTGTGTCCGGTGAATTGCCTCACGATCACCGGCAACGGCGAAGAGGCCGACCTGCGCGGCCGGCTCATGGCCCCCGCCGACAACCTCGATCAGGCGCTCTACGCATCCGAGCCGCTGCCGCAGACGGAACGCATAATGGTCAAGGACGAGGATCTCTGCCTCCACTGCGGACTGTGCGCCGACAGGTGCCCGACGGACGCCTGGGACATGCGCAAGTTCGACCTCTTGCTGCCATATGCGGGCAGGCCCGTGGAGGCCGCCCACGCGCAGGTGTGACCTTGTTTTCGTCGCGCCGTTGTTTCGCTGACCCCGAACCGGGGAGTCACCCGATGTCATGTACCAGCATGCAGGTACGCGGCGCCGCCCGAGGCGCCCTCTTCGCCCTGACGCTTCTCTTCGCGTTTCAGGCGCCGGCGTGGTCGCCACTCGCGGCGCAGGACGCCGAAGCGGCGGACGACGAGAAGAAGGACAAGAAGAAGGACCCGCCCCTGCCGCTGGAGGCCGCCCGCGAGGTCCAGTTCAGCACGGACGAAGGAAGCTGGATCTCGCTGGATGTCAGCCCCGACGGGAGCACCATCGTCTTCGACCTTCTCGGCGATCTGTACACGCTGCCGATGGAGGGAGGCACCGCGACGCAACTGACCAGCGGGATGGCGTTCGACGAGCAGCCGCGCTACAGCCCGGACGGGACCGAGATCCTGTTCGTCTCGGACCGCAGCGGCGGCGACAACCTGTGGACCATCGACGTAGCGACCGGCGACACGACGCAGCTCACCAAGGGCAACGACCGCAACTACATGTCCCCGGCGTGGACGCCGGATGGCCAGTACGTGGTCGCGTCCCGCGGGGAGAGCCGGCTGGGCGTCGTGCAGCTGTGGCTGGGGCACGTCGATGGCGGCAGCGGGCAGACGCTGCTCGGAGAGCCCGACAACCTCAAGACGGCGGGCGCGGCGGTGACGCCCGACGGACGCCAAATCTGGTTCGCGCGGCGGCAGGACAGCTGGGACTACAACGCGGCGCTGCCGCAGTACCAGCTCGCGTACTACGACCGCGAAACCGGTGACGTGTTCGGACGCACCTCCCGCTACGGGTCCGGCTTCAGGCCGACGATTTCTCCGGACGGACGCTGGCTGGTGTACGGCACGCGCCACGAGGACGAGACCGGCCTGATGAAGCGCGACCTGCGCACCGGCGACGAGTCCTGGCTCGCCTACCCGGTGCAGCGCGATGACCAGGAGTCGATCGCCGACCGCGACGTGATGCCGGGCATGGCGTTCACGCCTGATTCCCGCGAGGTCGTGGCGTCGTACGGCGGCAAGATCTGGCGCGTACCGCTCGACGGCTCGCCGCACATCCCGGTGCCGTTCACGGTGGACGTGGACCTGGACATCGGCCCGCCGCTCTTCTTCGACTACCCGATCGACGACAGCCCGACCTTCACCGCGCGAGAAATCCGCGACGCGTCCCCGTCGCCGGATGGATCACGACTGGCGTTCAGCGCCCTGGGCCGGCTCTACGTCCTGGATTGGCCCGACGGCGAGCCGCGCCGCCTGACCGACGCCGACCACGTCGAAGCACAGCCCACGTGGTCGCCGGACGGCCGCTGGCTGGCCTACGTGACCTGGGAAGACGACGGCGGCCACATCCGCAAGGTGCGCTCGGACGGCCGAGGCGACACACGCCTTACCGACACGCCCGCCACCTACCAGCGCCCCGCCTGGTCACCCGCCGGCGATCGCCTGGTGGCGATTCGAGGTCCCGCGCGGGCGTACCGCGAGGCGACGGGTCCGTTCGCCCCGGGCGCCTCCGAAGACCTGGTCTCCGTCGCAGCCGACCCGTCCGGCGGACCGGCTCCGGCGCAGCTCATCGCGCCGGCCGAGGGCCGGGGGGCGCCGCACTTCGGTGGCTCCGCCGATCGCATTTACCTGACCCGCGGCGGCACGCTGCTGTCGATCCGCTGGGACGGCACGGACGAGAAGGAGCACCTGCGCGTGACCGGCTCGAAGCGGCCGCGCGCGGACCAGCCCAACAACGCCTCGCTCATTCTGATGGCGCCCGTCGGCGACCAGGCCATCGCGCAGGTAAACGACCACATCTACACGGTCACGGTGCCCTTCGTGGGCGGAGAGACGCCCAGCGTGTCGATCTCCAATCCCGACAACGCGCCGTTCCCGGCCAAGAGGCTGACCGAGGTGGGCGGACAGTTCCCCGCCTGGGGCGCGGACGGCCGCGCCGTCCACTGGTCCATCGGCAACGCCCACGTGGTCTACGACCTGGACCGCGCCGAGGCCTTCGCGGACTCGGTGGCGGAGGCCAAGAAGCAGGCCGCGGAGGAAGAGGAAGCGGAGGAAGAAGGCGAAGGCGACGCGGACGACGAGGCCGAGGGCGAAGACGAGGCCGAAGAGGAAGACGAGGAGCCGGAGTACGAGCCGGTACTGCGCCGCGTCGCGGTCACCGCCAGCAGAGACCTGCCGGCGGGCGATGCCGTGCTGCGGGGCGCCAGAATCATCACCATGGAGGGCGACCAGGTCATCGAGGGCGGCGACGTCCTGGTGCGCGGCAACAGGATCGCCGCGGTGGGCGCCGCGGGCGAGGTGGAGGTGCCGGCCGGCGCCGAGGTCATCGACGTATCCGGCATGACCATCGTACCCGGCTTCGTGGACACGCACGCCCACATACGGCCTGCGTTCGGGCTGCACAAGAACGAGGCCTGGGCGTTCCTGGCGAACCTCGCGTACGGCGTCACGACGGTGCGCGACCCGCAAACGTCGACCACGGACATCCTCACGTACGGGGATCTGGTCGAGACGGGGGACATGATCGGCCCACGCATCTACTCCACCGGCCCGGGCGTCTTCGGCAACTACGTCGAGGACCCGATCAAGGACCTCGACGACGCGAAGAAGCTGCTGACCCAGTACAGCGAGTTCTTCGATACCAAGACCATCAAGATGTACATGGCCGGCAATCGTCAGCAGCGGCAGTGGGTCGCGATGGCCTCCAAGGAGCATGAGCTCATGCCCACCACCGAGGGTGGACTCATGTTCGGCTACAACATCACCATGATGATCGACGGCTACGCGGGACAGGAGCACTCCTTCCCCATCTATCCCGTGTACAGGGACGTGATCGAGTTGGCCGCACGCTCGGGCATCTTCTACACGCCCACCTTGCTCGTGTCGTACGGCGGTCCGTTCGGAGAGAACTACTTCTACGCGAAGGAGAATCCGCACGACGACCCCAAACTGGCTCGCTTCACGCCGCACTCGGTGCTGGACCGCTCGACGCGGCGGCGCAACGCCGGCTGGTTCCGTGACGAGGAGTACGTGTTCAGCGACCACGGGGTCGGGGTCCGCGCCATAGTCGACGCGGGCGGGAAGGTCGGAGTCGGGAGCCACGGACAGCTTCAGGGCCTGGGCTACCACTGGGAGCTGTGGGCCGTGGCTTCCGGCGGCCTCAGCGAGCACGACGCGCTGCGCGCGGCGACCATCTTCGGGGCCGAAGCCATCGGGCTCGAGGGCGACGTCGGCACGCTCTCCGGAGGCAAGCTGGCCGATCTGGTGGTTCTGAGTGGCAATCCGCTGGACGATATCCGGAATACGAACACCGTGCGCTACGTCATGAAAAACGGCCGACTCTACGACGGCGACACGCTGGACGAGATCTGGCCACGGCAGATTCAGCGCGCCGCGGGGTCCTGGGTGGCCGATGAACCCGAGACCGCCGCGGGTATCCGCCCGGACGTGACCGCGTCGGGCGATCGTCCCCTGGCAGAGGAGGAAGCCGGCTCGCGATGAGCGTGAACGACGAACACCCGCGCGGGACCTGCGGCTCCGCCGCCGCCGGTCCCTCCGGCGGACGCGCGAACGACTTCGCTTTCAAGATCGCCACGGTCAACGGCACGGGGTCCGCGAGCGCTAACGGACTGCTCATGCAGTCCATCTTCCGCATGGGCATTCCGGTGTCGGGCAAGAACGTCTTCCCGTCCAACATCCAGGGACTCCCCACCTGGTACGAGGTTCGGGTCAACGGCCGAGGGTACGCGGCGAGCACGCCGGACTTCGATCTGATTGTGGCGATGAACCCCGCTACGTACGAGGCCGACATCGCCGAGGTGAGGGCCGGGGGTTGGCTACTGCATGATTCGTCGTGGCCCCTGGCCGATGAGCTGCGCCGCGATGACGTCACGTTCCTGGGCGTGCCGTTCGGCCAGATGTGCGTGGACAACTTCTCCGGTGGGCGCGAACGCGTGCTCATGAAGAACATCGTGTACGCGGGAACCCTAGCGGCCCTGCTGGACATAGACCTGGAGGTCGTAGGCCAGCTGTTGCACGAGACCTTCGCGCGCAAGCCCGCATTGATGGACTCGAACCTCCTGGCGATTCGGCTGGGCACCGAATTCGCGCGCGAGCACTTCGATTGCCCCCTCCCCGTCCACCTCCAACCCATGCGCGCCAACGACGACGCGGTCCTGATGGACGGCAATACGGCCGCTGCACTGGGCTGCGTGTACGCCGGCGCCACCGTGGCCGCCTGGTACCCCATCACGCCCGCTACGTCGTTGATGGACGGTTTTCGGCACTTTTGTGCCAAGTACCGAACCGACCCCGATACAGGCGCAAAGAGCTACGTAATCCTTCAGGCCGAGGATGAGCTGGCCGCCGCCGGCATGGTACTGGGGGCCGGCTGGGCGGGCGCCCGGGCGTTCACGCCTACGGCGGGACCCGGGATTTCCTTGATGAGCGAGTTCATTGGCCTGGCCTACTACGCCGAGGTCCCGTCGGTCTTCTTCAACATCCAGAGGACCGGCCCATCCACCGGGATGCCGACCCGAACCCAGCAGGGCGACCTGACGCTGGTGGCCTACGCTTCACACGGGGACACGAAGCACGTCGCGCTGTTCCCCGCGGACCCCGGGGAGTGCTTCGACTTCGCGGTGCGTTCCTTCGATCTGGCGGAGCGTATCCAGACGCCCGTGTTCGTGGTCAGCGACTTGGACATCGGCATGAACGACTGGCTGATCCCGCGGCTGCGCTGGGACGACGACTACGTGCACGACCGGGGCAAGGTGCTGGACGCGGACACGCTGGAGCGAATGGACACCTACTACCGCTATCTGGCGGACGATGAGGCCGACCACGTCGCCCCGCGAACGCTCCCGGGGGTGCACCCACGCGGCGCTTATTTCACGCGCGGATCGGGGCACGACAAGCTGGGTCGCTACACGGAGGACTCCGCGGGCTATCGCGAGCTGATGGATCGCCTGGCGGTGAAGATCGACGGGGCCGCGGACGCGCTCCCCGAACCGGAGCAGATCCCCGCATCGGAGTTCGGCGAGGGCCGCAACGTGGGCGCTTGGATGGGCGCCCACGTGGCTAGCATCGAAGCCGAAGCGCGCGACGGCGTGATCACGGTCGGGGGTTGCCGGGGAGCGGTGCTGGAGGCGCTGGACCGGCTCGCGGAGGACGGCGAGAGCTTCGACTTCCTGCGCGTTCGGGGCTTCCCCTTCGGGAATACGATTCGCAAGTTCGTGGAAAGCCATGAGCGCTGCTTCGTCGTGGAGCAGAATCGCGACGGCCAGTTGCGCACGCTGCTGATCAATGAGACCGAGGTGGCGCCCGCGCGCCTCGTGTCCGTACTGGACTACGGCGGCGTACCGCTGTCGGCGGCCGTCGTGATGGAGGGAATCCGCAGCCCGGGCACGCCGGTGGGGGCCGGGGCGCCGCAGGTGGCTCTTGGTGTGCCGGCGCGGAAGTCCCGTGTGCACCGAGGCGCGTGATGCGCCCGCGCGGCAAGGCGGAACGACGCGCCGTAGCCGTCGCTACGGCAAGGAGTTCCAACGCCGCAGCCGCGGGATGCAGCGCGAGCCGAATGCCTACGAGACTTCTG
>JBDLIA010000131.1 GCA_039715185.1 Gemmatimonadota bacterium | reverse complement strand
GCGCTCCAGCACGATGATGCGCTGCTGGGCGTGCGCGATCGCGTCCGCGAAGTGCGCGGCTGCCCTGCCCTCGGCGTCGATGCGCTCCAGCTCGAGCTGGTGGAGGAACAGTTGATACTGTATCAGCGCCTCGATGGGCCGCAGCTGTTTGTCCAGCAGCGTGGCGATCCGGTAGGTGATGCCGGGATCTCCCTGCGCCAGCACGTCGGCCTGATCGTAGCGCGCCAGCGCGCGGTCCAGGTCGCCCGCGGCCACCAGCTCATCGCCCTCGGCGACGAGCGCGTCGGCGCGCGCCCGGGCGCGGCCGTCCACCGTCGCGTCCTCGGGCGCGTCCACGAGGCGCACCCCCGAGGACTCGCGGTAGCTGTAGGCACGCACGCCGCGCCCGTCGAGCTGCACCATGCCGATCTCTCCGACCTGGTCCGAGAGGGCGTAAGAGCGGCTGGAGGGGGTCATGACGGTCGCGTCACCTGCCGTGCGGATGGTCCAGGCGTCCTCGGTCGTCTCGGTCGCGGCGAGTACCTGCGGCACGGACATGCCCAGCGCGAGCTCTCCCCGAGCGATCGCCGAGCAGATGTCGGGCACGCACGTGGCCAGCGCGGTGGCGGCGGTTTCGTCGCGTTCCTGCTGCATGCCTTCCTGGGCCGTCGTCGTGCCGGACCCCTCGGCCACGTCGGCTCCGCTCACCGGCCGAACTCGATCGCCGTTGCCGAGAATCGGCTCTTCGTTGATACGGGCGCAGGAGGCGAGTACGCTCGCCGCGAGCGCCAGCGATAGCGTGGCGCGCATCATCTTGATTCTCCATGTCGTCGACGTTTCCGGCTCAGCGCCGGCCGCCTGGTTGCCTCATGAATAGGACGCGGCGATCCAAACGGACGCCGCTGCTTCCACGCGGGGAGGGGGCGCGGAAAGCGGGTACTGCCGGCCCGGAATACGGCTGCCGGGGTCATGTGCCTAGTGTGCCGGCGCGGGACTTCTGCAACGGTACACTAGAAGCGGAGTCGACGCCGGTCGATCAGCTTCTTGATTTCGTGCTGGCCCGCCCATATGCGGACGTTCG
Source organism: Gemmatimonadota bacterium (assembly GCA_039715185.1). NCBI lineage: Bacteria > Pseudomonadati > Gemmatimonadota > Gemmatimonadota bacterium. Next base: position 5,212 of record JBDLIA010000131.1, on the reverse strand, counting down.
ATTCGACATCGACCAGCGTCGCGTCGACCTGGTAGTAGACGACGCTCTCGCCGCCCTCGGTGTCCTCGATGGACTGGATCTCGCCCAGCAGCATGTAGTTGGCGCCGAGCTCCTGGGCCAGGCGGGCGCGAGTGTCCGAACGGGCGTTGTCCTGCTGGTCATCGCGCTCTTCGCGGACCTCGGCACGCTCGGTGCCCGAAGCCACGAGGCGCACCGCGCCCGATCCGATCAGCGCTCTTTCCAGGTCGTTGACGAACGTTTCGACCGGGATGTGCTCGGCGCTGCGATTGCGAAACGATCCGACCAGGACGGTGGGAGCGTCGCCGCCGTTGGCGGCCGAGTAATCCTCGGCCCACCGGTGCGACATGCTCTGCTCGATCAGCGCGTTCGCCACCAGACGCGAGTCGGTGTCGTTCCATCGTCCTGACAGGTCCGTCACGGCCGTGGGCTCGATCCGCGTTACCGACTTCCGCGCGCACCCCGCCGAGATCGTCAACCCGCTCAGGAGAGCAATCGGCACGATACGTTTCGCGCCCCATTGCAAGCCGCTCATGGGTCCTCCGGATTGTCGTTGGGGGGGTCCTGTTCCGTCCTACACGCTCCTCGCCGAGTCTGTTCCCGGTGGTTTCGCCGTCATCTCTAACGGCGCGTTACCAGTAGCACGTCGCCGTGCGCGCGCGCGCGCCGGTAGCCCAGGAGATGGAAGACCTCCAGCGCGAACCACCGCGCCACCCTGCGGTTGACGGCGTAAGTGGCCGGACGCTGCGGATACGTCTGTACGCCCGGCAGCAGGTGCACCCAGCGGTCCGCGCGGCGGCGGCGCAGCATGCCCGACACCCTGATCCAGAAAGGACGGATCGGACGGACGACGAAGAACCCATCCTCTCCCAGCTTCTGGTAGAGCGGCATGAGGAGGCGGCCGCGCTCGGGAACCCGGATGGGGCCGTCCGCGTCGTCCGCGACGACCTCGCCCTCACCGACCGGCTGGAAGTTCAGGTAGCCCGCGCGCATGCGGAAGCCGTCCGCGGGCGGGTCCACCTGCCGACGGTGGCGCACCTCGAGGAACCGCGGCGCGCGGGGCCGTCCGTTGAGACGCATGTCTTCCGCGCCGGCTCCGTCGGACGCGGCGCCCCTGCGGACGGACATCTTCAGTTCGTCGATGGCCCGCGTCACCACCGCCTCCAGGCGGTCCGCGGACTCCGGGTCGTCGTGCTGGCCGCCCTCCACGCCAACGGCCACGGCGACCCTGCCGTGCAGAAAGTCGAGCAGGGTGCCGTCCAGCAACTCCTCGAGCCCGAGCACGATGGGTAGCCCCAGCCCCGCCGCAAAGGCGCGGTTGGCCAGCGTGTCGCCGATCAAGGAGAAGGGAGGTCCGAAGCTCGACGTGGTGTGCAGGTCGAGCGCGACCACGCCGTGCGGGTCGTCCGCCAGCACCGATTCGATCGCGCAGAGAAGCTCCGCCTGCTCGCGATCCTCGACTGGAGCATCTCCCTCGGCGCCGGCGCCGGCGCTCCGCCGTGCGTGCCAGCCGCGGTTGAGGTCGCGGTCCACGTAGCGCTCGCGGTCCTCGAGCGCCGCGAGGTTCCCCACCATCGCCACCAGGCGCCCGCGCCGCAGCCCGCCCGCGCGAGCGACCGCATCCGAGATCCGTTCCAGCGCCCGCACGCCGGCCGGTTCGTTGCCGTGAAGCCCCGCGATACACAGCAGCGTGGGGCCCGGCGCCGCGGCGGTCACGTCGCACAACACGCGCCGTGACCGTGCGGTGGGGGGGTCGGTTGCCTCCTTCACAGCTCGGATAGCTTCTCCTGCATCAGTTGCGCCGCCAGCGGCATGAAGGTTCGTTCGCTCACGGATCCCACGAGCTTGCCGTCCTGCACCACGGGCAGGTACGACACGCCCTTCTCGCGCATCACGGCAATGGCCTCCAGCGTCGACGTGCGGGGGCCGATGGTCACCGGGTCTTTCTCCATGATGTCCTCGACCGGCACCGCCGCGGGGTCGCCGGCCCCGCCCGCCAGAAGCCGCAACAGCGACCGGTATGATACCACTCCGACGAGCCGGTGTTCGTCGTCCTCAACCAGGATCTGTCGCACGTGCTTGCTGTCCATGATGAACGCGACGAGGTCCACCAGCGCGTCTTGGTGCACGGTGTACAGGTCGGTGCTCATGTACTGCTCTACGCGCAGGTAGCTGCGTTTCCATTCGCCGGCCTCTTCCAGCCGGGCGGGCTCCCACAGATGGCCCGGCAGCCCGCTCTCCTGGCGCGCCGCGGTGGCGGCGACGAGGGCGGCGAGGCGCTCGGCGCGCCAGCCCTCGCCCTGCAGCGCGGTCGCCGAGGTCACCAGCCAGCGCGCCCCGGTCTGCCCGGTCTCCACCCGGTCGCGGATGATGCCCATGTACTCGTCCACGTCGCCGGCCGCGAGCCCCTCCTCGCGCAGGGTCTCTGTGGCCAGGGGGATCAGGCGCTCCCGCAAAAATGTGCGCGCCGACACCGCTTCTCCGTCCAGCCACGTGAAGCCGGCCTTGAGCCCGTACCGAGCCGCGGCGACGAAATTGGCGCGCGCGTCCGCGAAGTCCATGCGCTCGGCCGGGTCTCCGTACTCGCGGTCCAGGCCCCGCATCACGCCCAACCAGAGGGCGCAGTTCGCGACCTCGTCCGCAACGCTGGGCCCCGCCGGCAGCGCCCGGCACTCAATGCGCAGGTGCGGGACCCCGTCGGCGACTCCGTAGCAGGGGCGATTCCAGCGGTACACGGTTCCGTTGAAGAGCTGGAGCGCTCCCAACCGCGGGATCTCTCCGCGATCCAACAGCTTCATCGGATCCTCGTCCGGCTCACCCGCCATGATGACCCGGAAGCGCGCCAGGTCCTCCCGGTAGATTTCCAGCACGTCGTCGCGTGCCCAGGAGGTGCCGAAATCCACACGGCCGCTCAGCTCGCGCAGGCTGGGCGTCGGCGCGCGCGTGTCCAGCGACTGCTGGAACAGCGCGATGCGCGTTTCCCCCCAGAGCCGCTTGCCGAACAGGAAGGGCGAGTTCACGCACGCCGACAGCACGGGGGCGATCGCCGCCTGCGAGATGTTGTAGAGGCGCGCCGCGTCCGCGGCGCCGACCTGCAGGTGGATCTGGAAGCTGGTGTTCGCCGCCTCCAGCATCACCGAGTCGTGCTCGAGCCGGATCTCGTCCACGCCTTCTATGCGCAGCGACACCTTGCCCCCCGCCATCGCCATGAACGCCTCGTTCAACTCACGGTACCGATCGTTCGGCGTCATGTTGTCCAGCGACAGGTCGGTCTTCGCCAACGTCGGCAGGATCCCCGTCAGCACGACGCGCGCGCCGCGCGCACGCGCCGCCTCGTCCGCCCGGTGGACGCCGGCTTCCAGCAACCCGCGCATGCGCGTGAGGACGTCCGCGTCCACCACCAGCGGCGGCAGGTTCAGCTCGAGATTGAAGCGGGCGATCTCCGTGGTGAAGTCGCCTTCCGTCAGGTCGTCCAGGATCTCGGGACTGAGCGGGGCCGGACGCCACGCTTCATCGACCAGGAACATCTCCTGCTCCGCGCCGAAGCGGACGACGCCCTCCTCTATGAGGCCCTCGTCCAGGATCCGGCGCAGGGCCTGGAGGTCCCTGAGCACCGCCCGCGTGAAGGAGCGCATCGCATCCGGTGTCGCTCCGGTGGTCACATCCTGCGTGCCCATCTGCCCCGCCGCGTAGGGGAAACGGGAGCCCGCGCCGTCGACGGGCGTCACTGCGCGCACGATGGCGCCGCAGGACGGGCTCGGCAACCGGACGATCCCCAACGCCCGTGTCGGGGATATCCCCTCCCGCGCGAGGGAAATTGCCGCCCGGTGGGGCGTTCGGGTATGTTGCTGTCGATGTCCACGCCAAGTTCGCTCCACTGAGCATGAAGACCGAGATCACGACGCCGGCGCCTCTACAGGAGGACGAGGCGGTCGAGCCATCGCTGCGTCCGCAGCGGTTGCGGGAGTTCATCGGCCAGCAGCCGGTCAAGCAGGCGCTCGGCATCGCCATCGAGGCGGCGTTGAGCCGGCAGGAGGCGCTGGACCACACGCTGCTCCACGGCCCCCCCGGGCTGGGGAAGACCACGCTCGCCATGCTCATGGCCCGAGAGCTGGGCGTAAACCTCAAGACGACTTCCGGACCGGTGCTCGAGAAGCCGGGAGATCTCGTCGGCATCCTCACCAACCTGCGTGAGCGGGACATCCTGTTCATCGATGAGGTGCACCGGCTGAGGCCGGTTATCGAGGAATTCCTGTACCCGGCGATGGAGGACTACCGGATCGACATCCGTCTTTCCGAGGGCCCCAAGGCGCAGACCGTGAGGATGACGGTGGAGCGCTTCAGCCTGGTGGGCGCGACCACGCGCTTCGGCCTGCTGACCCCGCCCATGCGCACGCGCTTCGGGATCGTGCAGCGCCTGGGCTACTATCCGGCCGACGACCTGCGGGTGATCGTGGCGCGCAGCGCCGAGATCCTGGGTATCGAGTGCGACGACGACGGCGCCAGGGAGATCGCCAAGCGGGCGCGCGGGACGCCGCGCGTGGCGAACCGTCTCCTGCGCAGGGTGCGCGACTACGCCCAGGTGCGTGCCGAGGGCCACATCACGGCGGACGTGGCCGACCAGGCGCTGCGCCTGCTCGACGTGGACGAGTACGGCCTGGACGGCATGGACGCCCGCATCCTCAAGACGATCATAGAGGACTTCGAGGGCGGGCCCGTCGGCCTCAACACCCTCGCGGTGGCGGTGGGTGAGGACTCGGGGACCCTGGAGGAGGTATACGAGCCGTTCCTCATCCAGACCGGCTATCTCATGCGGACGCCGCGCGGGCGCGTCGCCACCAAGAGGGCGCTGCACCGGTTCGGCTACGAGTTGCCCGACCCGTCGGCCGGTCCGCAGGCCACCCTCTTCGACCGTTAGCAGGTCGCTGAAAAAGGGGAGTGCGGCCGCGAGCAGGGGGCTTGCGGGCGTCCAGGGCAGGAACGACGAGGAGGCATAGCCTAAGCTATGGCGACGAGGAGAGACGAACGCTGGATCCCGCAACCCCCCTGCTCCCTTCGGGTTGGGGCGGCACGGGGCCGTCTGACGTCGTTAGCTCTCCTCCCCGATACGCAGCGGTATCGCGTCGTCGCGCTGCCTTGCATCCGACCCCGTGGCGCTCCCAACGCGGCTCGCTACCCTCTTTCAGCGACCTGC
>JBDLIA010000130.1 GCA_039715185.1 Gemmatimonadota bacterium | reverse complement strand
GACATTAGACACCTATTAGCTCGTAAGGTTATGACTAAGATAGTCATGATATGATTCGTCCGGCAAGTTTCTCGTAACGCCGCGCCGACTGCGCGGCCCGCCTGGTGGGGGATCGGTGGCGCAACGTCCACGGAGGCGTTGACAGCATTATGCATGCGAAATAATGTCAAAGGGAGAGAGCACCCAGCCGGAGGAGCACGCCATGACGACGCTGACGATTCGGGGTGTGCCCGAGGAACTGCACGAGCAGCTCAGAGACCGGGCGGCGGGCAACCGGCGCAGCCTGAATTCCGAGGTCCTGGTCATCCTCGAACGAGCACTCCTTGGCTCGCCCCGGGAGGGCGAGCGGCCCGGCGACTCTCTGCCTCCGCCGCCCCCGGCGGGCGACATCAAACGCATCCTCAACGATCACCGCCAGGATCTGCGTGCGCTGGGGGTGCGCCGAATCGGCCTGTTCGGGTCGGTCCTGCGCGGGACCGCCGGAGCTGACAGCGACGCCGACGTGCTGGTGGAGTTCGATCCGGCGCAGAAGACGTACGACCGCTTCGCGGCGCTCGCTTCCCTTCTGGAGCGGTTGCTCGGCCGGCCCGTCGACCTGGTCACGACCGAGGGGCTGAGCCCCTTCATCGGTCCTCGGAACCTCGAGGAGGCGGAGTTTGTCGCGGTCGGCGCGTGACTACCTGAGGCATATCCTCCACGAGGCGGAGTACCTGGCCGAGGTGACGTCCGGACTCTCACGGGAGGATTTCCTCGTCGACGAGACGCTGCGCCGCGCCTTCGCCCGCAGCATAGAGGTCGTCGGCGAGGCGGCCAAGCTGCTATCGCCGGAGTGGCGAGACGCCCATCCCGAAGTGGACTGGCGCGCGCTGGCCGGCATGCGCGACCGGCTCATCCACGGATACCTCGGCGTCGACTACGAGCTCGTCTGGGAGGTCGCGTCGACCCGGCTGCCGGCGCTGCGCCCGGCGATCGCGGCGCTGGTGGAGGAAGCCTCGGAGTGATCGTGACGTCAAGACGTCCACCGCCGCTCGGCCTCCACTGGACGGGCTATCCGCAGGGTGCTCGATTGCTGGGCAGTGCAGCGAGTCGGTCGTCGAGTTCCATGCCCTGATCACTTGAGAACGCCATGCCCTCACGCGTCCGCGTATACATCGCCAGCTCCCTGGACGGCTTCATCGCCGGCCCGAACGACGACCTGTCGTGGCTCATGGGCCCGGAAGCGGCGAACCCGGGCGGTGAGTCGGATCCCGATGCGCTGACGTACGAGGCCTTCATCGCCGACGTGGGCGCCCTGCTGATGGGGCGGGGGACGTTCGACGTCGTGCAGCGTGCGGAATGGTGGGGATACGGGGACCGGCCGGTGCTAGTGGCGACGCACAGGGATCTCGGCGACGGGGTGCGCGACACCGTCCGCGCCGTGTCTGGATCCATCGAAGAGATGGTGACGCAGGCGAAGGAGGCCGCGTCGGGGAAAGACGTCTATATCGACGGCGGAAACCTGATCCGCCAAGCCGCCGAGGCCGGCCTGATCGACGATCTCACGATCACGCTGGCCCCGATCGCGCTGGGGGAAGGGCACCCGCTCTTCGCGGGTCTCTCACGCCCGTATCCGCTAAAGATCGTGAACCACCACACGTACGCTGGGGGAATGGTGCAGATCCAGGCGCGCCCGAAGTAGCGGTCCCGGGGCCTTAGCCGCGGCTACCTGTCGAAGCGGCGTCACACCCCGCCCTTCGGCGTCAGCCTCAACAGCCGCCCCCCGCCTCGATCCTCCAGCATCCAGATCGCCCCGTCCGGCCCCTGCACCACCGCCCGCATCCGCCGACCCATCTCGAACCGCTCGGCTTCACGCGCCCCCTCCCCGTCGAGCTCCACCCGCACCAGGGCCCGCGACGACAGCCCTGCGATGAACGCGTTGCCGCGCCAATCCTCGAAGAGGTCGCCGGTGTAGATCATCAAGCCGTCGGGCGAGATCACGGGTGTCCACCAGACCCTGGGGGCCTCGAAGTCGGGACGGGTGTCGTGGTCGGGGATGCCTCTGCCGCTGTAGTGGCGGCCGTTCGATACGATCGGCCAGCCGTAGTTCGCGCCCCGGACCACGCGGTTCAGCTCGTCGCCGCCCCTCGGCCCCATCTCGACGTTCCAGAGCTGGCCGTCCGCGTCGAGCGCAAAGCCGAGCGGATTGCGGTGGCCGAGCGACCAGACTTCCCGTGCGGCGCCACCCTGGTCGTAGAACGGGTTGTCGGCCGGCGCGGAGCCGTCGTCGTTGAGGCGGAGGATCTTGCCCAGGTTGGTCCGCAGGGCCTGGGCGGCATCGGACGACCGGCGCTCACCGGAGGAGATCCACAGATACCCCTCGCGGTCGAACAGCAGGCGGTAGCCGTAGTGACCGCTCCCCCTGGCCTTCGGCACCTGGCGCCAGATCACCTCGAGGTCCAGCAGCCCGCCGCCGTCCGCTGAGAGGGTGGCCCGCGCGACAGCGGCGCCCCGGGTGCCTCGGTCGCCGGCCTCGGCGTAGCTGAGGTAGACGAGCCGGTTCTCATCGAAGTTCGGATGGATCGCCACGTCGCCGAGGCCGCCCTGTCCGCCGTAGGCCACCTCTGGCACCCCCGCAACGGCGGACTTATCCCCGCGGCGTGTCACGAGGAATAGGCGACCTGGCTTCTCCGTCACGAGCATGCGGCCGTCGGGCAGGAAGGCCAGCGCCCACGGCTCGTCGAACTCGGCGACGGCCTCGACGTCGAAAGGCAGGTCTCCCTGCGCTGCGGCGCAGGAAGCGGGCGCGAGCATCGCGAGCGCGAAGAGACGGTGGGTCATGTGCATCTGTACGCGGGCAAAGTGGGCCTCGAGAACCGCCGTCCTATAGCCCGTACACCGACTCCGCGTTCCCGCCGAGGATCGCGGCGCGCTCATCGCCCGACAGCCCGGCTCCCTCGACCACCTCCTTCATCAGCGGGATGCTGCCGATCCGGTGCGGGTAGTCGCTCCCCGCGAGGATCTGCGACGCGCCGGCGAAGTCCACGGCCAGGCGCAGCGCCTTGGGGTCGAAGTTGACGCCGTCGTAGAAGAAGCTTCGCAGGTACTCCGAGGGCGGCCGGTCGATGCGCTCGCGGCATTCGGGGAACGCGCGCCACCCGCGGTCCAGGCGCTCCACCAGGTACGGGATCGTCCCCCCGAGGTGCCCCAGAACCCACCGGATCCGGGGGAACCGTTCCGGAACGCCGGCGAAGACGAGGCCCGCCGCCGCGAGCGTCGTGTCCATGAGGAATCCCACGAGTGGCAGCAGCCAGTACTCGGTCATTGCCTCGACGCCGGGCGCCTGGGTCGGGTGGATGTGGATGACCGCGCCCAGCTCGTCGGCGCGCTCCCAGAGCGGCAGGAAGCGGTCGTCCGCCAGCGCCACCCCCTGAACGTTGGCGAACACCATGGCGCCGGGCAGGCCCAGCTCCGTCATCGCGCGCGACAGCTCGTCGGCGGACGCGGCCGGGTCGTTGAGGGGCAGCGTCGCGAGCGCGGCGATCCGCCCGGAGGGCCTGCGCGAAGCGGCCGCCAGGTCGTCGTTCACTAGACGGCACAGCTCCACGGCGCGGGAGGGATCCTCGACGTGGGCGCCGGGCGCGGTGAACGTGACCACTTGCACGTCCACCCCCTGCTCCTCGAGCACCCGCTCGCGGTAGCCGAGGTCGCTGTGGCCGGGCACGACGACGTTGTAGTCGCCGGGGTAGTGGAGGACCGGGTTGCCCTCGCCGTCGCGCGTGAAGCGGACGGTCGACGGTCCACGCTCCACCGCCTCCAGGTACGCCGGCGGGTAGTAGTGGTTATGGACGTCGATGATGCGCACGCCTCGCCTCCCAGAAGAAGTAGACCGGCAGCCCGAGCAGGACGAAGCCCAGGCCCGCCGCGCTGTCCAGCGGCTGGAGCGCGACCTGGCTCGCCACCACCCCCAGCGCGCCAACGATGAAGAGCCCCGGCACGAGCGGGCCGCCCCACACCCGGTACGCGGGCGCGTAGCCGGGCCGGCGGCGGGCCAGCAGGAGCCCGGCCGCCATGAGCGCGAAGAACAGCCACTCGGTGTAGACCACGCGCGTGAACAGCCCGCGGTAGGTACCCGTCGCCACCAGCACGCACGACCAGATCGCCTGCAGCACGATGGCCCGGTGCGGCGTCCTGTGCCTGGGGTGCACCGCCGCCACCCAGCGGAAGAGCAGCCCGTCCTCGGCCATGGCGTGGTACACGCGCGGGCCCGCGAGCACCACCCCCGCCAGCGCCCCGAACGTCGAGAAGCCCACCAGCGCGGACATGAACGCGGCGCCGCCGGAACCCAGGACGGCGTCGGCGGCGTCGGCAGCCACGCGCGTCGACGCGACCATGGTGTCCAGCGGCAGCACGTACAGGTAGGCCGCGTTCAGCGCGATGTAGCAGACCACCACGATCGCGACGCCGATCATCAGGGCGCGCGGCAGGGTGCGCCGAGGGTCCACGGTCTCGCCCGCCGTGTAGGTGACCATGTGCCAGCCGCCGAACGCGAACAGGCCGGCGGCCACGGCGGTCAGGAACCCCGTGGCGTCCCCGCCCGAGACGACCGCCGGCGCCGCTTCCGCCGCGTGCGGCGCCCCGAGCGCGAACGCCACCGCGATTATCGCCGCGATGGCGGCGACCTTGCCGATCGTGAACGCCGCCTGGAGCCGGCCGCCGTGCTGGACGCCCGCGTAGTTGATCCCCGAGACCAGGACTATGGCGCCGACGGCCAGCGGCTTCACGGCGGCGTCGCCCCAGGGGAGGAAGTAGGCGGTGTAGCGCCCGAACACCATCGCGATGGCGGCGGCGATGCCCGAGTGCATGATCCAGAACATCGCCCAGCCCCACAGGAAGCCGAGCGCGGGCGAGAGCGTGCTGCGCAGGAAGACGTAGACGCCCCCCGTCTGGGGCCAGGCGGAGGCCAGCTCGGCGCAGATCAGGGCGCCCGAGGCCGTGAGCAGCCCCGCCACGCTCCAGACGAGGAAGACGCCGCCCACGGAGGCCACGTCGCGCACGATCTCCGACGGCTGCACGAAGATGGACGCGCCGATGATGACGCCCACCACGAGCGCCGTGGCCTGGAGCAGGCCGAGGGACCGGCGCAGGGGGGCGGAGGACGGGGTCAAGTGATCCTCGCCGTCCATCACGTGATCGCTACAATCCGTTGCCCGACCAGCTCCCAGTCTTCGCCGCTTCGAGCCAGCATCATCTCCCACACCGCAGCGAATCTTCTTTGGCCGGCCCTCCTGATTCCCGGACACGTGTGCACACGCCCCATGCGCATACGGACGGCGAGCTTGTCTGCCCTCGCTTTCGGGAGGGAAAGCACGAAGCGCATCGAGCCGGGTGTTTCGCCAATGGCATCGGGCGTCGACAGGACATCGTCGATCCATCCGGCCTCGAGTGCCTCGGCGAGAAGAGATTGCGGAAGAACCGCTCCGGACGGTGACAGATCCGCGTCAGTCAACGAGTCGACGAGGGCGATCGTCACCTGTTCCTGCTCGACGGACGTCCCGCACATTTCTGCCCAAGCCTCCGGGCTCCCCCACGTTTCCAACGTCAGGCCACGAAGAGCCGGCAGCAGAGGTCGATAGAGGGCAACTCTCTCTTCTTCATTGAGGCTTGAGTACTGCGCCCACCGTTCGAGATTCTCGCCGACCTGCGCTGGAGGGTCGCTGGGCCGGCAACCCCAAACACCTCCCATGAGGGCAAGCACTGTCAAACAGGCCGTCCTCTCCCTCGAAAGCAGGCTCCTGGAGGCGATACCGGTCCCTCGCACCCGGGGTCTCACAGCGTCCCGGCGCCGCCCACCAGCAGCGCCACGATCTCCGGGTCCACATCCGGCAGCGTCTGGGCACGCTCGACCGCCGTGTAGCCGTAGGAGTCTTCCACGTCCGTGCGGGCACCGCGCTCGATCAGGTAGCGGACGCACGCGATGCGGTTGTCCATCACGCACTGGTGAAGCGCCGTGGCGCGGTCCTCGATTCCGTTCATCGCGTCGATGTCCGCTCCGCCCTCGAGGAGCACGTCCGCGACCTCGAACCGATCCCGGCCGGCGGCCTCGACGAGCGCGGTCCGGCCGGCGTCGTTCGGCGCATCCGGTTGGGCCCCGGCCTGGAGGAGCCGACCCATGTGCGCGACGCTGTCGTGCGCGGCGGCCCACGCCAGCGCGGTGCGGCCCCAGCCGTCTCGGAGCTCCCGATCCCCGCCGCCATCGAGGAACGCGGTGATGGCGGCGGTGTCGCCGTCGCGGACGGCGCAATGGAGCGGGGTGGCCTCGCAATCGAGCTCGGAACGCTCGCGGAGGGCCGCGAACGACCGGTTCTCGGACCAGGAGTAGAGGAAGGAC
>JBDLIA010000129.1 GCA_039715185.1 Gemmatimonadota bacterium | reverse complement strand
CCGCCTCGACGCCGGCGATGAAGTCGGCCGCGGTGACGCCGCCGGCGGGCGCCTCACCCTGAGGAGCGCAGGCGGCGATGGCCGGGAGGAGGACGGCGAGGGCGCCCAGGCGGGGCACGGCCAGAGCCGGCACGAGTAGGCGGTGCGTGCGCTCAGGCGGGTGTCGAAGCATGGGTCTCTCCGGAAGGACTCGGTCCGCGGAAGGTGTCGTAGCTCGGACCATAGGGGCCCGCCCACGGGGCGACAAGGGCCTCCGGCCGGCCTTCCGCGAGCCTGTGAGTGGCGTCGCGCCCGCGCATTTCACGTATCTCGGGTAGAGCCTACGCCGACCGAGGCGTCGGGATCTCGGTGGACGCGGGCGGCGTCCGCGGGGTCGGCGCCGAGTCAACAGAAGGAGCGTCCCGTCATGCCCCGATCACACTTCGACCTCTCGTCGTCGTACGGGCGTCGACCACATGCACCCCGGATGGGGTGTCTCGGCTGCCGGGCCTCGCGCGTTTTGTGAGGATGCGAGGTGCTGGATGCCCCTGCCCGATCCGCGGTTGATCCCACTCATAGGCTCCGTCGTCCATCGCCCTGGGCTCGGCCCCGGGTTCCGCATGTTTCCGCGCCGCCTCGGAAAGATCGTCTTGGCCTTCGCTCTGGCCGGCCCGCTGTCCTCCGGCGTGGCGGCCGCGCAGACGACCGGCGCCGTCTTCGGCCAGGTTCTGGAACGGCAGTCACGCACGGCGGTCGCGGGGGCGACGATTCGCACCGGGGACGGACTTCGCCTGGCGATCGCCGACGAAGGGGGACGTTTCGTCATGACGGCCGTGTCCGTGGGCACGGTCACGCTGCGCATCGACGCCCTGGGCTACCGACCGCTGGAACTCGTTGGAGTGCGAGTCACCCCCGGAAGACTGGTCGAGGTAGTGGCCGAGCTGGAACCGGCCCCGGTCGACGTGGAAGCGATCACCGTGCAGGTCGATCGATTCCGACTGGTCGAGCCCGACGTCCGCGTGAGCCACGAGGTGGTAGGCGGCGAGGAGCTCCGCAGCCTGCCGGTGGACGCGACAGAGACGGTCGTGGATCTGGCCCCCGGCGTTTCTGATGGGCATTTCCGGGGAGGTCGGCTCGGACAAGAGACCTACGTCGTCGATGGCCTCGAGGTGAAGAATCAGCTGGAGGCATCGACCGAAGGGCTGGGACTGGAGCTCTCGCCGACGTCGCTGGAGGAGCTGGAGGTCGTCACCGGCGGATTCGGCGCGGGCGTCGGCTCGGCGATCTCGGGGGTGGTCCGGTTCACCACGCGCCGGGGTAGCCCGCTCGGCTGGGAAGCCTCCGCGCGCGCGCTTACCGACGAATGGGCGCCCACCTCGCTGTTCACCGGCTTCTCGTCGCTGTCCCTGTCCGCGGGCGGCCCCGTCCGCCTGCTGGGTGAAGGCACGACCGTCTTTGCCGACCTCTTCGCGCAGGGCTTCCGGGACGCGGATCCGCACTCCCGCGGACTCACTTGCATCGACACCGAGGACGCCGCGGGCGGCCTGGTGGAGGAAATACGGCGCTACGCTTCGACGCCCGAGCTGACGCCGCTGCTCTGCCCCTTCACCAGGGACCTCGTGCCGCACCAGCGTGGCGACAAGCTAATCGGCTTCTTTCGCCTCGACCGGCCGCTCGGGGGCGGTATCGACCTGACCGCGTCGATTCTCGGAAACCGGGCGCAGAACGAGCTATACACGCCCGCCTTCAAGTACAACCGCGACTACCAACTGGGGCAACGCACCACCGGCTCGCTCGTCAGCGTCGCGCTGGACGGCGCCCACCACAGCCCCGGCGGCGCGTGGCACTGGACCGCGCGCGGCTCGGCCATGCGCCTAGACCGCTACCTGGGCGTCGTGCGGCCCGGCTCGATCGCCGACGACCGGTTTGCCGGCTTCGGCGTCGACCAGTTCGAGTTCCTGGGTGAGGACTTCGTGCGATCTCCGATCGCGGACCAGGTGGCCTCGCCCAGGCCGATCCCGGGCTATCTGCCCCCGGGGCGCGCAGCCGGCACGCCCTTCGGCGCCGCGGCCGAGGGCCTCCTGGTCACCGAGGGCACGCCGAACATCGCCAATCGGAGCCGCACCGAGTTCGTGGGCGCCGATCTCCTGGTCGAGCGGCTCGCCGCGGCCGGCCACGTCTTCAGGGCGGGCGCCAACGCCAAGCTCTTCCGCAACGAGTGGTATGAGAGACTCGAGTCACACCTGACGGGGTCCCTGCCCACGTTCGCGCGCTTCTTTCCGCGGCAGGCGTCGGGATTCCTGGAGGCGCGGCTTCTCACCGTCGACCACATCGCGCTCGAATTCGGAGTCCGTCTTGACGCCTTTCGATCGGGCGTGGCTTTCCGGACCGACAGGCTGGACGTCACCGCGCCGGTGCTCGAGCCGAGCTGGCAGACCGGCTTCTCGCCGCGCTTCGGCGCCGCGATGCCGATCCCGGGCACCGACGGCAGCACGACCGCCCGCTTCGGCTTCGCGCTGGTGAAGCAGCCGCCCGACTTCCGGTTCTTCCTGGACACCCAGATCGGGGATTCGCTGCGCACCGACATCCGCCGGCAGGGCAACCCGAGCCTCGGCTTCGAGCGCGGCGTGAGTTACGAGATAGGCGCGGCGCACGCGGTCAACGAGCGCATGTCGCTCGCCGGCACCGTGTTCATCAAGCAGCTGCGCAACCTCGTGTCGGGGTCGGCGCGGCTGTCCGAGAGGGGAGATAGCCGCTTCGTCAGCAGCGACTTCGGCAACGTGCGGGGTGCCGAGGTGTCGCTGCGAGGCGACTGGGACGCCGCTCGTGTGCGTCTCTCCTACACGCTGCAAAAAGCTACCGGCACGGTCTCCACGGCGCTGGACCCGGAGAACCCGGACTCGACCGATGCTCCCTTCGAGGCCCCCCTGGCTTTCGATCGACGCCACGCCTTCGACCTTCTACTCGCCGTCGGCAGGGCGCGCGGGCTGGAAAGCGCGTGGCGGGGCAGCCTCACCGCAACGGTCGAGAGCGGCCTGCCTCTGACCGGAATCGCGGGCATAGTGGGGAGAGAAGGGTCGGTTGCGGCCCTGCCGTGGACCGCGCAGATCGACGGGCGCGTGGCCCGAGACCTGGGCCGGCTACCCGGCTGCGAGCGGTGCGCCTGGTCCGTCGTCGCCGACGGACGAAACCTGTTCGACCGCGACAACATCCTCGGGCTGCGGAGGGACACCGGCGGGCTGGCGCCCGACCTGGAGACGGTCACCGCGCAGGCGGACGGGCTGACGATCCCCGACCCGATTCCGCGCGAGTCGCCCAGCTACAGCCCCCTCACCGACCTGGACCGCGACGGCTTCGTCACGCCGGACGAGTTTCGCCAGGCCCGCTTCGCCGCGGCCCTCGACGCGGCCGATCCGTCGCTCTTTTTCGGTGCACCCCTGCAGCTGCGGCTGGGTGTGGAGGTGCGGTTCTGATGGCGGTACGGCGGCGAAGGCTTGGACCGATCGCTACGCGAGACGGGGCTCTTGCCGCGCTCTTCGGCTTGTCGGCTCTGCTCACCGGGTGCCGGGGCGACCCCGATCCGTTCCAGCTACCGGACCCGCCTGCCGCTCCGACCGGTCCGTTTCAGCTCACGCTGAGCCCGTTCCACGACGCGGGACCCGTGTGGACGCCCGACGGAACGGAGATCGCCTACGCGGCCGGCCAGACGTACCTGTTTCCGGAGGCCTCTAGCGCGGTCGTCGCGGTCCCCGCTACTGGAGGTCAGGCCCGCGCGCTAGCCGAGTCATACCAGGACAACCTTACCTTCCCGAACCTGGTGGCCCCGGCGCTCAGCCCCGACGGCCGCCGCCTCGCGGTGGTCGAGTTGCGCTTTACGCTCCCCCTCTTCTGCGCCCCCGGACAGGCGCTGAACTGCGGGGAGCTTGCTCCGCCTTCGATACCGGGGCCCGAGTTGGAACTGATCGCGATCGCTGTCCGCGACGTGGAGGGCGCGGCGACGGGGCCCGAGCAGACGGCCTCCTTCGACGTGCGCAAAAGGGACGAGGCAGGACTGCTCCTGGAAGCCGACCCGTTCCAGCGCTACTACTCGCTCGGCGGACTCCCCTTCCGCCCGACGTGGTCGCCGGATGGCCGCCGCGTCGCCTATTCCGATGGCGTCTCTCTGAAGATTTGGGACGTGGAGGCGGGCACCGTAACCGAGGTGCCGAATACGGCCTACGCGGTCTCGCCAGCCTGGAGCCCGGACGGCGCCACAATCGCCTTCGTGCAGATGGAAGCCGCAGACCCGGAGTCGTTCACGTGCACGTGCTCCGGCGGTGGGGCCGGAGCGGAGACGGCCACGCGCCTCGTTCGTCAGATATCTACCCAGCGTGTTTCCTTTTTCGATGTCGCGACCGGGACGATATCGATCCTGCCCCTCACGTCGCGCGATCCCGCGTGGAGCCCGGACGGTCGATGGGTGTTCTTCGAGCGTTTCGGCGAGCTCTGGCGCATGCCGCCGCTCGACCCGACCCTGGCCGCGCCAATCCCGGCCACCGAAGGCGGGCGCCATCCGGCTGTGTCCCCGGACGGGACCCATCTGGCGTTCACGCGTACTCGTGTCCAGGACGGCGTCGGAGACATCTGGATCCTGCCCCTCCCGGATGCGCTTCCACCGGATGCGCTTCCATGAGCTGGCCAACCCGCATGATGACGCTGCTGTCTATATCCGCGCTTGCCGTCGGGTGCGGCGACGCGATTCTGTTCCTGGGTGATGTGCCCGCGCGCATGCGTCTCGTGGCGGGCGCTCCCGGCGAACGCGGCACGGCGACTGGAGAGACGGCGCTGGATAGCCGGTTCCAGGGGCCGCAGGGGTTGGTCGCCTCGGCGGACGGAACGCTCTTCATTGCGGATGCGCCCGTTGGTCGCGTGCTTCGCCTCGATGTCGACGGCACGCTGACCGCGTTGTACGACCTGCGGGAATGCGACCAAAGCTGCCCCCTCGCTCCGGCCGGACTGGCGCTCAACGCGGAGGGAGACCTCCTCGTCGCCGACCCGGGCGGCCGGCGCGTGTGGCTCCTGGACCCGGTGAGCGGCCAGCGGGCCGCCTTCGCGGGCGATGGCTCTTCGGTGCCGGCACCAGACGGAGTGGATCGACTGGCCGGCGGCCTCGTGGCGCCGTCCGACGTAGCCGTCGGCCCGGAAGGCACCGTCTACGTTGCCGACGACGGCGCGCACCGTGTGCGCGCCGTCGATTCGGAGGGGCTGCTGGCGACAGTTGCCGGCACGGGTGAAGAGGGCGACGACGGCGACGGCGGCGCCGCGCTCGCGGCGAGAATGGATCGGCCGGTGGGCCTTGCCCTGGTTGGCGAGACGCTGTTCGTGGCCGACTCCGCCAGTCACCGGGTACGCGCCGTCTCGCTCGCGGACGGGACCATCGAGGGCGTGGCCGGTAGCGGCGACCTAGGCTTCGGCGGAGACGGGCGCGCCGGCTTGGAGGCGCGGCTGTCGGCCCCGCAGGGGCTGGCGGCGAGCGGTGACGGAGCGACGCTCTTCATAGCGGACGTGGGTAACCACAGGGTGCGGGTGCTCGATCGCGCCACCGGTATCGTGCGGACCTTCGCTGGGAACGGCGAGACCGCGTTCGCGGGGGACGGCCTGCCGGCCGGGGCCACCGCGCTGGACGCGCCGTGGGCGTTGGCGCTCGCGGGAGGCGTGCTATTCGTGGCCGACCGTGCACAGTTCATCGTTTTGCGTACGGAGGTGCTGGGTGTCACGGAGTAAGGCGAGTGCAAGGGCGCCGAGGGTGCGCGGCACGCTCGGTTGGGCGCGGGTGGTCGCATCGCTGATGGCCTGCGCCGCGCTGGCGCCGACGCTCCTGTCGGCGCAACCGGCCCCCAAGCGCATCGTGGCCATAGGCGACTCCGTGCGCGTATACGCCCCGACTCGCGCGGAGGGCTCGGTGGTGTCCGCCGGTCCGCTCGGCCTCGTGGTCCGTACGCCGCAAGCGGGCAACGTCACGTTCGAGCCGCAAACCCTCGGCCGATTCGAGGTCTACACCGGGTGGATACCGCGCAGGGGCCGCATCATAGAGGGGACGCTGATCGGACTCGGCGCCGGCCTCGTGCCCACGCTACCCCTGATCGGCCAGTGCGAAAACTCGTGCGCTTTCACGGGAGTGGCGCTGCTGGGAGGCATGGGGGCCCTGCTGGGCGGCCTGATCGGCGGCACGACAGCCGGCCCACAGTGGCGGCTGGCCATCTTGCCGCCCGACGGGGACGCGGCCGTCGGCGGAGGCATAGGTGTAGATGCAGGCGCGGGAGGCGGGCTCCTCGCGCCGGCGACGCGGATAACGCTGCTTCGCGTTCGGATCTAGGTCGCTACGGCTCCCAGCAGCCAGGCCGCGGCCAACGCGGCGTAGATGCCCAGGATGTAGCCCCCGACAGCCATCAGCAGCCCGACCGGCGCGAGCGCGGGGTGATAGACGCCGGCCACCACCGGCGCGGACGCCGCCCCCCCGACGTTGGCCATGCTCCCGGTCGCGAAGAAGAACAGC
>JBDLIA010000128.1 GCA_039715185.1 Gemmatimonadota bacterium | reverse complement strand
CACCTGAAGCGTTCCGACGCGGGGTCCATCGTCATCGTGTCCTCGGTGGCCGCGCGCGAGGCCGGAGCCTTCGAGGGACCGTACGGCGTGCTCAAGGCCGCGCTCAATCGATACGGCCGGGGCCTCGCGCACACGCTGGCCCCGGAGGGCATCCGCGCCAACGTGATATCGCCTGGCACGATCTACATGGAGGGCGGCTTCTGGCACGACGTGGAGCGCGACAACCCCGACTTCTTCCAACAGGCGCTCGCCTGGAATCCCATGGGGCGCATGGGGACGGGCGAGGAAGTGGCGCGCTCCATCGCCTTCCTGGCCAGCCCAGCTTCGAGCTTCACAACGGGCACGAACCTGGTGGTCGATGGAGCGCTGACCAAGGGCGTCCAGACGTGAGGGCGGCTAACCCGCCCTCGTAAACTGGCACGCGGTCGGCGGCGATCGTACCGGGGACCATGAGGCGACCAAGACCTCAACCCGCGCGTGGCGTCACCTCTTCGTCGAGTCGGTCGCCCGGCAGGTCACGCTCGACCTCCAGGTCGTATCGCATTGCGTGAACGAGGTGGCGGAGTGTGGGGCTGGTCCATGGCAAAACGAGGATCACCGGCATCCGGCGGGGCTGGCCCTTCCCGCTACCCCGCCAACTCCCTCAACCGACAAGAAGCGTTCGCCAGCCGCATCTGATCCGGCGATTTGCACTCCGGCGTGAACAGGGCCGTGCTCCCCACCACGATCGCCAGGCACTTGGCCCGCGACGTGGCGACGTTCAGGCGG
Source organism: Gemmatimonadota bacterium (assembly GCA_039715185.1). Lineage (NCBI taxonomy): Bacteria > Pseudomonadati > Gemmatimonadota > Gemmatimonadota bacterium. The sequence goes on along the minus strand of JBDLIA010000128.1, from coordinate 5,824 downwards.
TTGGGGCTGTAAAGGAAGCTCATGCCGCGCGGGGCCTCCTCGGCGCTGGAGGAGGTCATCGAGTAGATGACGACGGGTGCCTCCTGGCCCTGGAACTTGTCGACGGTGCCGACGCGCGCGCCGTCGGGCAGGGCCTCCTTGAGCGCGGCGACCTGGAGGTTGTAGGGGGCGACGATGAGGATGTGCTCGAGGCGCAGGGGGCTTTCGACGCCGGTCTTGTCTATCCACGAGGCCGGCGGCGACCCCCCGCGTCCGAGCGCCCGCTCGACGAGCTCGGCGACCGCCTCTACTTCCGCCTCCGATTCGCTCGTGTTCCCCTCGTGCTCGACCGCAACGAACCGCAGACCGCTTCCGTTCACCGGCGCCGGGCCTACCACCCGCTGGTTCTCCAGCCCGGCCCGCGGCTTCAGCTTGCCCCGGTAGAAGATCTCCGAGGTGAAGGCGCAGATGTCCGGGTGCAACCGCCAGGTGTCGGCCAGGAAGAGGCCCCTCTCCGGCGGCATCGTCGCCTCGCCCGCGAGCAGGTGCTCCATGGCCGACGCTCCCGCGCCGGGAGGGTGCGTGCCCTGGATCGGCTGCTCGAGCTGCCGCGGATCGCCAACGAGCACTAGACTCGCGGCGGCCGGCGATACCGCGACGGCGTTGGCCAGCGAGAACTGCCCGGCTTCGTCCACGAACAGCACGTCCACGCTACCCGCCATCTCGGGGCGGCTCCATAGCCATGACGTACCGGCCGCGAGTTGGGCTTCACCGGAGTCCAGGGCCTCGAGCACCGCGCCGTTGTCGCCCGTCAGTTGGATCATTCCGTGGCGGCAGCCCGCGGATGCGCTCGCCTTCTGGATCCCTGCCACGCGCACGCCCTCTTCGCCCGCGGCCCGGCACACTTCGTCGAGCAGGTTGCTGATCACCTTGTGTCCCGTCGCGGTCACGCCGACGCGCCTGCCGGCAGCCAGCAGGGTCAGGATCATGCGCGCGGCCGTGTACGTCTTGCCGGCGCCGGGCGGCCCCTGGATGGGGAGGACGGTGCGGTCGAGTTCCAGGACCAGGCGCCGAGCGGCTTCGACAGTGGATTCGTCCGGACGCGCAAGGGAGCCGGTCTCGCCGGCGGTCAGCCGCGGCGGTCTGGCCACGAGTAGCTCTGCGGTCGCCTGGAACGGGTGATGGCCATCAATACCGTGCTCGGCTATCCCGCGCGCGACACTGCGCAACGACTCTCTCAGGACATCGTCGCGAATGTTTTCGAGCGGCACGAGCCCGAGCGGATGAGGCGCCTTGTTCTTGTTGCCTCGCTTGAGATCGATCGTCCCTGCTACGTCGTCGACGGCCACGACGGTTCCCACGCCCCCCTCGGTCTCGGGATCATGCGCGGACGATCCGGCGCCGAAGTCGTGATCCTGCCGCGGAAACCGGTACCGGTGCACGGTCGACTGCTTGATCCGCTCGACCTCCCCCTCGTACTGCAGGCCACCGATCGTCGCCTTATCCTCGATCAACTCTTCCAGCCCGAACGCGCACCGCGCGAAGAACTGCCACCACATCGATTTCTTCTCCCGGCGATGGAAGCTCAGCAGATGGGCCAGGAGCCAGCGGCCGTGCTCCGGGGTGCGTTCCGACGTTTCCGCGGAAACGTCAGCGGTCAGCAGCTCCACCAGCGCAGCGACCTCGCCGAGCTCCTCGGCCACGTTCTCCGGCGCCTCCCCGTCCTCCGGCGTCGGCCTCGGAACGGGCGTGCCGACGAGCGCCTCCAGCTCCGGCCGCAACCCCTCCAACCAGTCGCGCAGGCGCAGCGTCGAGACGCAGTCGTCCCTGTTGTAGCCCTCGATCCGCTCGAGCAGGTTGCCCGCGCCCTCGCTCCCCCCGCCCAACTCCAGCCATGCCTCGAAGTGGGCGAGCGCGCTGTTGGCGTCGCGCAGATCGACGTCGCGTCCGAAGCCGTAGAACGGCTCGAGCTTCTTGATCGAGTAGCTCTCGACCGACGCGCGCAGCCCCTGCCTCACGACGCGGTGCAGGTCGACGAACACGCGCGCGCGTAGGAGTCTGTCGAGTTCCTCCTCGCGCGTGCCGTGCCGGCCCATGAGGCGCTTGAGCGCGGTCTGCTCATAGTGCGCGTAGTGGTAGACGTGCAGGTCGGGCCAGCGCTCCAGGCGGTCGATGACGAGGTCGATGAAGCGCTCGAAGGCGGCCTTCTCCGCAGCGGGATCGAGCGCCCAGAGGGAGGTGAACTCGCCCGTGGCGTCGCAGTAGCCGAACAGGTACTCGAGGCCGTGCGTGAAGGCGTACGGATCGGCCTCGAGGTCGAAGAAGAGGTCACCCGGCGACGGCTCGGGAAGCGCGGCCAACCCCTCGCCGGCGACGGCAGGCAGCAGCAGCTCGTGCAGGTGCCGGTCCTGCTCGCGGCCTTCGACCTGGATGCGGGCCTGCTCCCGGATGCGCTCGAACGAGGCGTCGCTGACGCCGTCGAGCTGGGTCTCGGGGGGAGGGAGAATGGCGCCGAGAGCGGCCATGGTATCGATGTCGATGTCGACCAGGGCCCTGCGCTGCCGGCGCGCTATCCCGGCCACGAGCGACAGGTGGTCGACGTCCCGGCGCTCCTTGTCGCAGCGCTGCTTCCAGCGGCACAACTGGCAGAACTCCACCGGGTCGACGGCCTCCGCGAGAGGCTCCGCCGGTCCCTCCATCAGCGCTTCGAAGCGCCCCCGGGCCGAGCGGTAGTACGCCGCGAAGTCGGCCACACGGAAGCGTTCGGTGTGCCCCTCCGGTCCGCCTAGCGCGATGCCCATGAACTCGGGGGCCGCGCCCTGCGCCCGCCCCAGCAGGTCCGAGTACAGCGAGATCTGCAGCACCGCGCCGCCCTTCGCCTCGCGCGCGAGCTTGGCGTCGGCCACCTCGTAGGACCACGCGCCCAGATCGCTCGGCCGCTCGACGCGGACCAGGAAGTCCGGCAGCCCCACCCAGGTGCCGTCGAAGAGGCAGCCCTGGTAGATGACGTCGGCACGCGAACCCATGGCGTCGAGGGTGTCGGCGGCGCGGCGGGTCCAGCGCTCGGGGATCGCCAGCTCCGGATCGGCGATCTCGACGACGCCCTTGCCCTCCGCCCCCAGTCGATCGAGAAACGCCGCTTCGTGTTCGAGCCCGCGTTTCTGGAGCACCTCGGCCGCTGGGTCGTCGTACGTGCGCGGCGCCCCGATGGCGCCACGGGCCAGCGACCGATTCAGGACGGACAAGTGCGCGCACGCGAGGTGGTTGCTGAGGTCGGTGGCGGAGTGCAGGAGGTCGGAGGAGGGGGTCAGGTGCATGGAGGGCTCAGGATGCGGCCAGGGTTTCCGGCATTTCCCCCGAGTCGAGGCGCTCGAGCAGGTCCAGCAGGCCCACCGCTTCCCAGGCTCGTCCACGCTTCGCGGCGGTCAGCGGGCGAAGGACTCCGCTTTCCTCCAGTTGCTCGAGGGCCCTGTACACCTGGGGCCTCGACCTCCCCGTCGCGGCTGCCGCCACGGGGGCGGTTATGAACGGGTGGGCGGGCAGGACACCGATGAGAGCCCAGGCCGCGGCGTCGGAGCGAGGAGCCGCGTGCGCGCGCAGCATCTCTCTCCAGCCAGCCGTCATCCTCGCCACTTCCTCCAGATAGGCCCTGGCTAGTGCCGCGGCCCGGTACGTCGCCGCCGCGAACGACTCGATCCATCGAACGATCCGATCCTCCCGAAAGTCCACCAGGCCGGCGATGTAGCGCTCTCGGGAGCGGGCTAGCACGACGCTGATCGGAGGGACGTACGACGCCGCGATCTCACGTCGCCCGAGGACGACATGGATTATCGCTCTGCCGGTGCGTCCGTTGCCGTCGGCGAACGGGTGAATGGTCTCGAACTGGGCGTGGACCAGCGCGGCCTGCACCACGGGAGGAAGCAGGTCGTCGTTGATGGCGGCGCACAGGTCGGCCAGAAGCTCCTCGACGTACTCCGGCGGCGGCGGGACGAAGTCGGCGCCGCACGGGTTGTAGTCGTTTCCCCCGATCCAGTTCTGCTCGGTACGCAGGCGGCCTGCGATACGTGGATTGGGCGACTGCTCCAGTAGCTTCCGGTGTATGGCCTGGATGTCCTCGACGCGAAACGCATCCGCGGAGGCGGCCTGATCGACCGCTAGCTCCATCGCGTCGATGTTGGCGAGAATCTCCCGAGCCGTCGATCCGATCTTTCGGCCGACGTCCGCCTTGGTCTCGGCGCGCGCCAGTTCGCGGGCCCCGATCTGCATCCCCTCGATCTTCGAAGACGCGATGGACTCGGTGCGCAGCAGGAGTCGAGCCAGCGGCCTCAGGGCGGGACGAGCTCTTTCGTTCAGCGCTCCGATGGCGGCTTCCGCCTCCGATACCACGCCGGCAATCTCCGCGTCGAGGCTGAGCGAAAGGTCGGCGAGAGGATCCGGGACGAAGGCCTCGTAACCGCACGCCTTTTGGTAGCGTCGGGGTGCGTTCAGCCTGGGGTCGTACTGCCACCGAAGGGGGATGCGTCTGCCTGACAACGACGGCCTCTCGTTGTTTTGGAGTCCCAACAAAGCGCGGCGCGCTAGTAAGGGTTACACCGTATCCCTAATTAAGCAAGGCGTGTTAGTTGGGTTTAGGGGCCCTTCCGTCATGGCCCCAAGGTACATCTGCGTGGCTCATCACCTGTCGGGCGCTTTCGCTACCGCGCCAGAGAATGAACCGAGAAGGCGCACGGCTCCGCCGAACAGGCGGCCATGTAGACGACGACCTTGGCCACCCCGGCGCGGTGAACCTGAAACGTCAGGATGGGCCGGGCGTCGGGTTCGGTGTCGGTCGCGATGACCTCCCCGTCCTCTCCGTACACGGCCAGATCGAGGTCGGCGCAGTCGCCGTCGCAAACGGCGGCGATCGCGACCTCGTCATGCGGCCCATCGTACTCGAATTTCACGGTGTAGTTCTGGCCCTGATCGATCATCGCGATCTCGGGCTCGTGGATCGCGACGAATCCCGACTCTTCGGCCGCCTTCACGATCACTTCCATCTCGTCGGCGAGGATCTGCGCCCACGGCTCGAGTTCCTCGCTCGCTTCCGCGGCAATCGCCTCCGAATCGTGCTGGCGCGGCGTCCAGGCCACCTGGTCGAACGGAGTCGGCTCCTGGCTCAGGGCCAGCAGCCCCTCGGCGTAGCGCGCCGGGACGGCAAGATTGAGGTTCTGCCCGTCCTCCACCGTGAGCGTGGCGATGCCGATGACCTCGCCGGCGGAGTTGAGCACGGGCCCGCCGGAGGAGCCGCTGGAAATGGGAGCGCTGATCTGGATGAGGGCGGTTCCGTCCACGAGCCGGCGGGCGGAGATCAGGCCGTCGCTGAAGGTGCCCACCAGGCCCATCGGATTGCCCATCACGTAGACGGGATCTCCGACTTCGGCGAGACGGTCATCTGCCAGAGCCAGGGTCTGCATGTCCGATCCGGGAATCCGCAGAATCGCGAGGTCGCGACGCTCATCGGAGCCCTGGAACAGCACGCGATCGTAGATCTCGCCCGAGGCGAGCTCGACGCGGACCTCATCCGCGCCCTCGACCACGTGGTGGTTGGTGAGCAAACGACCGTCGGGGGAGACCAGGAAGCCGCTGCCCGTCCGGATCTCCTCGCCCCCCGCGAGCGCCGTGATGTAGACCAACGCCGGGGCGGCGCTGGCCGCGATCTCGCGCGGAGTCAGCTCCTGCGCTGCCAGCGGTGAAGCCCCGGTGACAGCGACCAACAGGATCAGACTAGTGACCCGCCCGAACCGCCAGGTTCTCGGCGGGCAGGTGCTTTCGACCGGCCAACGTTGATGTGGCAAGACACCCTCCA
>JBDLIA010000127.1 GCA_039715185.1 Gemmatimonadota bacterium | reverse complement strand
GGCCGACGCCGAGGCTCGGCGGCACGAGACCCGCACGTTCTCCGTCTTCCCCGACGACGACGGCATGTACGTGGTGCGCGGCCGGCTCGACCCGGAGGTAGGCGCGGCGCTGATGCGGGCGGTCGAGGCCGCGAGCGACGCTCTGTTTCGGGGCGAGCGAACGGCCGATCTCGACGACGAGACCCTTCCCGAACAGCGTCGCGCAGACGCGGTCGGGCTGGTCGCCGAGCGGGCGCTGGCGGCCGGATTCGGCGACGGGCCCGTGAGCGGCTCGCGGGCCGAGCGTTACCAGGTCGTGCTGCACGTCGAAGAGGAGGCACTGAAGGACCCGGTGTCCCAGGCTGCCCTGCACCCCGCCCACGTTTCCGCGGAAACGTCACCGCCCTCGCGCCCACTCTCGGAGCTGGAGGACGGGACGCGCGTTGCCGCGGAAACGTCCAGACGGCTGTCCTGCGACGCGTCGGTGGTCAGAGTCACGCGTGCGGGAGCGTCGAGGGCCGGCGAGGCGCGCAGCGCCGAGGGTGCGACCGGCCCGATCCTCGACGTCGGCCGACGCACGCGCGCGACGCCCCCTTCGCTGCGCAGAGCGCTCGAGGCCCGCGACCGGGGCTGCCGCTTCCCCGGCTGCGGCGGGCGCTTCACGGACGCGCACCACGTCGAGCACTGGGCGGACGGGGGCGAGACGCGGCTGGAGAACCTGGTGCTGCTATGCCGCAGGCATCACCGCGCGGTGCACGAGGGTCGGGCGATGGTGTGCCGGGGCGCCGACGACGCGGTCGCCTTCTTCATGCCGGACGGCCGCGTGCTCCACGACGCGCCGCCGACAGCACGACGTAACGGGCGCGGCAACGGTCGGGCGAACTCAGTCCAGCTCGCCGACCTCCGGCTCGATCGACCTTCGTGGCGCAAGGGCGCGGCCCGGTGGGCGCGGTACCGGGATGTGCCCTGGGGGGTCGAGGTCAGAGCGCTCGAGGCCGTCGAGGCAGCGGCCGACCCGTAGCGGCGCACGGGGCTGCGTTGCGCAGCCGCCCATGGGGGGCGAGTCGTAGCCGCCCATGGGGCGGGCCGATGCGCTGCTCGCGTTTCCGCGGAAACGTCCCGAGCCGACCACCGACTCGGTCGTCGACGCGGACGGCTCGGGAGTATCCGGCGATGACGGCGTCCTCCCAGGAGGGCGCGGTCCGCCTTATCTGCCTTCCGCCCCCGACAGCTTCGATATCGCGATCCATTTCTCCGGGTCGACCGCGTCCCTTATGGCCTCCCACAACGCGGCCCAGATCGCCTCGAACTGAATCTGATCGACCGGCAGTGAAGGGTCCGCCCGATATCGTTCGATGGCGTGACGGGCGGCCTCCGCGGCGCCGGCCAGGGCCTCGTCCACGGCGGCGGCCTCCGGGGGCGTCAGATCGGCGACCCGGTGCACGAGATCCCGGTAGAAGGCACCGCCGTCGGAGGCGAGCGAAGCCCCGCGAGCGGCGATCGACGAGAGCGGGTCGGGGGCGTCCAGGCCGTGCCGCCAGAACGGCAGCGCCCAGTTGTTCTGGGTGAGGAGGCCGGCGGGGTTTTCCACTCCGGTCCAGACGTGGACCACGGCGAGGCGGTGGCCCGTCCCTTTCCCGTGCATGGTCGACGGGTGATTCAGGAGCAGCAGTTCCTCGTCCACGGCGCCGGTGTGATCGTGCCACACGTCCACGCCGAAGGGCTCAGCGGGCGGAGCGTCCCCCGGGCCGAGCGGGATCGCGAACGCGACCCCCACGAGCTCTCGACGGCCGTTTCGGGACGCGTAGCTGAGTATGGCGGGTCTGGCGGGGTCCAGCGCGTCGCTCATGATCCGTCCCGAATGCACCCAATGCTCGCCCATGCCCGGGAAATCGGGACCGAGGCGCCGATACCCCGATCGCATCGCCGCGGAGGGATCGCCGAAACGCTCCGCCGCGCGACGAGCATGTTCGACGAAGGGGCGGGCTTGTTCGATGAAGAGGCCGGTCTCTTCACGCTCGAGCGGGTTCTGCGCGCGCGCGCCCGGATCCTGAGCACGCGCCTCCGGGTCCTGAGCACGCGCGCCCTGGGAGAAAGCCGCCGACACGACAATGCACGCGCCAACCGCGAGGGAAACCCGGAGCGCATGTCGTAGAGCCGGGGCGCCCCGATCCCCGAGCCTCATTGCAGTCTCTCCAATTCGGCCTGATCCAGCGCGGCCAACAACTCGGCGAGTTGGCTGTCGGTGAGGCCGTGCGGATATCGGCTCGCCAACTGCATTTGTCGCCTCTGCACGCTGGAAGGAGCAATCCCTCCCTTGTGGTCCTCAACCGGGTAACTCGAGAAGGACAGCTTCTCGATGACCGCCCATGGCGCGAGAAACGCGCGGGCGCCTTGCAGGAGGACGATGCCGTCGGGCCGCGCCAGCAACAGCTCGCCCCTCATCTCGCCCTCCGCGAGTTCCAGCCGCACCTGGCTGCCCAACCCGGCAGCTACCGCCGCCTCATCGTAGCCCCCGCCGACTCGGCATCCCGCAAGCAGGGACGCAACCAAAACGCACGCGCTGAGCGCTGTTCGCATATTCATCGTACCGGAATCCGGGTCGCGTGGAACGCCTCTTCCATCGGTCCTTGAAGTTCCTTCCAGCGTTTCATGAGGTCGGGGACGAGGCTGTCGGTGGGCCGGAATGGACCCGCCTTGTCTGCTCCGCGAATCCAGGTCGGGCGCACCCACTCGGTGTAGTATCCCTGCGAAGCCAGCAGGAACGTGCGCTGCTCGCCATCGGGCTCCGGGCCCACGTCGAAGGTCGCGCGGAAGCCGGAGCCGCCGCTCGTCACCAGATAGGTGTCGTCGGCGGCCGCGACGCGTGCCTCCAGGTCGTCGCGGGCGCTGCCCACCAGCGGAGTGATCCGGTGCACGGGGATCGTTCGAGTCGACGCTTCCGTAATCGACGCAGACCACGTCATGTGGTCGATGCGCCACTCGTCGGCCAGAAAGGAGAGCCGGAAGCGGGTGGGCGCGTCTTTTCGGACCGGCACGCGGAAGGTGACTTCCTTCCACGCGATGGGTCCGGTATCCCCGAACCGGGACACTTCCTGAAAGCCGGCCTCCGTCTCCACCTCCAGGCGCAGCCCCATCGTGCGATGGAACCAGCTACCCAGCTCGATCGCCGTCCCGATCTCCTCTATGTCGCGGGCCATCCAGTCGAGCGCCCGCGCCCCCTGCGCGCCGAGCATGAACTCGTAGAAGAGCACGGTGTTGAGAAGGCTGTTCCTGAGCCGGAGCACTATCGCGGCGGTGTCCCCCGCGATGGGGGGCAGCGTGGCCTCGAGCCAGTCCAACGGATCGCCCGCGCCGGCAGCGTCGACTCGATCCGGGGATGAGGCGAACACCCGCTCATCGCGCGCCGACAGGTCGTCTGCCACGTCGCGGCCGTCTCGGTCGATGACCCGGTCGAACTGATTCAGAGTCGACACGACCGCGGGCACGTTGTCCTCGTCGGTCACCACGCGCTGGCCCGCGGCGTGCCTAACCTCGACCAGCTCGAGATGATTGATGAAGTGGGTTTCGAGCGCCTCGTTGCGGATTTCGAGTTCGACCCAGCCTGCCTCACTCGCGGCGACCGAAAGACGGTCCATGTCCCGGCCCTCGAGCAAGGGAGAGATACTGTAGGAGAAGGCCTCGGCTTCCAGGGTTTCTTCGCCTTCGTGCGTCGAGTAGATGGTCGGACAGGAGCCGAAACACTTGGGATCCGCCGCGCATATCAGCGCGACGGAGCCTGCGACCACCAACACCGTCGTCCCGAGGGACGCCAGGATCGAGAGACTCACGTCGGTCGTCCGGTCGAACGCCTCCAGGCCCAGGACGCTGTCCAGGAGAACAGCGCCGACGGTGCCTATCGGCTGCCTCAACAGGTCGTAACGCTCGCCGGCCCCTACGATCGCGCGGTCAGACACTGTGGCGCCGTCCAGGAACACCACGACCGACCCGTCCGCCAAAAAGGCGCGTACCGGCGATTCGACGTTCTGGGGCGTGGCCGGGACGTCCCTGAGGGTCGATTTCATCACTCTGAGACATCCCGACAGGGCAAGCGCGCCGAGGAGAACCGGCACGAGCCCAAGGCCCGCTTTCAGCCGGGCAGAGCGCTCCGGTAAGCGTCCTCGACGAGACGGATGATGGGTGGCGTAGTCGCGGGTGGCCTGGGTGGGTTCCATGGTGGCCTCACAAGCGGAGATAGGACAGCGGTCCATTTTCAAACTACCTATCACAGGGTTCATCAGCGACGAAGAAAGCGCCTGCACGTTTCAGGGTGGTCAGACGCCGACGCCGGGCGTGATCTGACACCAGACGTCGTGCCCGTCGACGATCTCCGCCTTGACGCAGAAGTTGTCTCTCCCCGGAGCGATCGAATCGGCGACGAGGAGGCGATATGAGAGTCCCCTGGGATCGGTCGTGGGGACGAGCAGAACCTCGTAGTCGAGCCCGTTGAATCCCGCGGACGACAGCTCGAAGCCCCTGACGTCGAACGCGAGGTCGAGTTCCGCCGAAGGCGTGGAGACCGTCATGGAGCCCACCCGATCGTGGAACCTCACGTCGTATGTGCCCTCGGAAAGAGCGACGAGAGCCTCTTCGGCTCCGCCGCCACCGCCGCCGCCATCACTGCCTCCACCACCCGTGACGCAGCAATTGCCCGAGCCGGTTCCGAGACCGGTAATCCCGCCTTCTCCCATGTAGCAGCCCCCGACGACGAAGGCGATCCCTATCACTGCAGCCGCGCGTCTCATGGTCTCCTCCCGGCTCCGGGTTATTCGATCTTGCTGCACCAACCTGCGCCGGGTGGTGACAGAGGGTGGGCCGCGGGAGTACGTAGGAGACCGGCTTGATGTACGTAGCTGGTGCTGCGCCCGACGGGTGCGCGTTGGCGCCTGGGGGAGATTGAGGACCCTCAAGCTGACGGCGCACGCAGTGAGGCGGTGGGTCTCCTCGGAGACGGACGAACGGGCGCGAACTCGAGTGGGACGGATCCGCGCGAAGCGGGGGATCGAAACCAAGGTGGCCTCCCGACGTGGCCTGGGCGACCCCCGGTCAGATTACCGGATCGAACGTGACGTGGAACTCGCCGATCTCGTGCGCCAACGACTCCGAGCCGTCCACGGGCCCGTCTCGCGCGTTTCCGCGGAAACGTCTAGCGCGTTGACGACGTCCGGACCGTCGACTCTGCCGTCCCCCGCGTTTCCGCGGAAACGTCCCACGTGGACATGCGGGCGCCGCCGACGGTGGGACGCGCCCCGTCGATTGTGGGAGGCGCCCCGTCGCCGCCTTTCGAGGCCATTCCTGGCGACTCCCAGGCGTGGCGCTCGCCCCGCAAACCGCATGGCACCCCCCGTCGGGCGAGGGCCGGCCGCCCGCGAAGTCGTCCCGAATAGCTATGGACAGTTTCTTCGGCTCGGAGTCGGGCGCACCTCGGACCGCTGTCTGAGACGTCGTCTCGCCGCGCCCACTGAACGCCTGCCCAGCGATCGTCACTCCCGCCTTCCCGCATCATCTCCGAACCCCGGTTCGGCCCGCAGGAGGGCGCTCAGAGCCTCGCCAGAGGGCCCCGTATATTGAGTGTAGACGATTAACGGGTAACGACTTGTGGTGCTGGAGGGGGTCACGGATCATGTATCTGGCGGAGACGGTACGGGTGGATGGTGCGGTGTCGGTTGCGCGTGAGGATGAGACCCCGAACCGGCGGCCGTACGCCCGGCGCGGTGCCCGCGGCCCGCGCCTGGTCCGGGAGGCAGCAGCCGGCTACGACCCGGCCGCGGCTTCGAACGACTCGGCCGACGACCCCGACGACGAGCTCTTCCTCCTCGGCGAACGCTGCGCGGAGACCTACATGCGCGCCGACGCGCTGCACTACGAGGCCATGGTCCTGCTCGCCGAGTACGACGAGCGCGGGGGCTGGCAGGATACCTGCTTTGCTGGAACCGCCGAGTGGCTCGCCTGGCGCATCGGCATCAAGCCGGGCGCCGCGCGCGAGCGGGTGCGGACGGCGCGGGCGCTGCGCGAGCTGCCGCTGATCTCGGCCGCGATGCGCGACGGCGAGCTGTCGTTCACCAAGGTGCGGGCGCTCACGCGTGTGGCGCGGCCCGAGAGCGAGGAGGCTCTTCTCGAATTCGCGCGCTCCTGCTCCGCGGCGCGGCTCGAGGCCAAGCTGCGAGGCTGGACATTGGACTCCGTCGCCAAGGAGGCCGACGCCGAGGCGCGCCGCCACGAGACCCGTGCCTTCTCCGTCTTCCCCGACGACGACGGCATGTACGTGGTGCGCGGCAGGCTCGACCCGGAAGTCGGCGCTGTGCTGATGCGGGCGATCGAGGCCGCGAGCGACGTGCTGTATCGGGGCGAGCGGGCGAGTAGTGGCGACGACGAGACTCTTCCCGAGCAGCGTCGTGCCGACGCGGTCGGGCTGCTCGCCGAGCGTGCGCTGGCTGCGGGATTCTGCGACGGTCCGCTGAGCGGCTCCCGGGCGGAGCGCTATCAGGTGGTGCTGCACGTCGAGGAGACGGGCTTGAAGGACCCGGCGACCCGATCCGCCATGCACCCCACCCACGTTTCCGCGGAAACGTCTGAACCGCTT
>JBDLIA010000126.1 GCA_039715185.1 Gemmatimonadota bacterium | reverse complement strand
CCAACCGGCGGCGTGCAGCAGAAGGCGGTGCACGAAGGGCAGGTAGACGGGCTGCAGCGGCAGGTCCGTCCAGGCGTCGCCGAGCGTCGTGGCCCACACGAGCGAGCGTCCGAGACCGAGGTCGGCCTCGAGCAACGCGGGCGAACCGTCGTCGAACCGGGCCAGGACGCGCATACCCTCCTCGGACAGCCGGCGGTACCGATCCACGCGCGGAGCACCGAGGTCTCCGCTGCCCGGGTCACGGAAGGCCGAGAAGATCGGGTGTCCATACTCCACTCGACCCAGAGACCCGCCCTCCGCGCGCGCTACGGAGCGCGCCGATCCCGCCGGTAGCAGTCCGTCCGCGAGCTCGGGGATGCGTCCACCCGAGCGGTCCCCGGCGGCGGCGATCAGCCCGCCGCCTGCCTCCACGAAGGCGCTCAACCGCGCGCCCGTCTCGCCGGCGGGGAAGGGCACGCCGTCCAGGATCAGCAGATCCAGGCCGGCCAGGTCCTCGCCTCGGAGGGAGCGGTCGGTCCGGCGGCGGAGCGTGAACGTGGGGGAGCGGGCGAGTTCCAGCGCGCGCCGCAGGTGCAGGCCCCGGCGCGGACCGGAGCCGTCCGGCTCGACGATCATGACCGCGACGGCCCGGCGCGGCTCCGCCACGAAGAATCGGGCGTCGTTCATCGCCAGATCGTCGGGCCCCACCCGCACGTGGCCGGCGGCGGCGCCGGAGGCGACCGAAAAAGGCGGAAACTCGACCGCGGTGGAGGCTCCGGGCTTGAGCGAGACGGTCTCCACCCCCACCCGTGCGCCGTCCAGCGTCAGCGACACAGCGCGCTCCGACACCGCGCGCGCCCCCAAGTTGGCGATCCGGGCGACCACGTGGATCCGCTCTCCCGCCGCGAAGCCGGAACGACGGAGCGAGACGTCCTCGGTGGTCAGGTCGTCGAGCGGGTCGGTCGTCGCCGGCAGCAGGCGCACGCGCGTACCGGGCGGAAGCAGCACCTCCGGATCCGCCAGAGTTCGCCCGGCCGCGAAGTCGCTCACGATCACGACCTCACGCCGCGGTCCGGGGGACGCGGACAGCACGCTCTCGGCCAGTCGCAGCGCGCCGGCGTACGACGTGCCGCCCTCGCCCGGACGGATCGAGTCCAGCGCCGCGCGCAACACGTCCACGTCGCGGGTCGCGGGGCCCAGCACCTGCGCCGCATCGTCGAACGCCACGAGCGTCAGCCGGTCGCCCTCCCGCAGTTCCGAGAACACGCGTCGCGCCGCCGCCTTCCCCGCGTCCATGCGGTCACCGGCCGCCATGCTGTAGGAGCGGTCGAACAGCAGCGCGATCTCCCTGACGCCGCCGTCCGCCCCAGCGCCCCCTGCGCCGGGCGCCAGGAAAGGCCGGCTGAACGCCGCGACCAGCAGGACCATGGCCAGCACGCGCAGCGCGAGCAGCAGGGGATCGCGGATGCTGCGGCGCCGGGTGGCGTTGAGGGGTGACTCGCCCAGGAACATCAGCGACGGGAACGGCTGGCGTTCCTTGGGCGGCCGGCGCGTCAGGTGGAGCCACACGGGCACCGCGATGGCGATGCTCGCGGCCAGCAAGGCGGGGGTCAGGAGGCCCAACTCAGTCCCTGCCCTGCGCCGAGCGCGTGCGCAGCGCCGTGCGCCGGTGGCCGAGCCACCGCGCGAGCGCGACGGACAGCGGCGTAGACGTGTCGAGCAGCACGTGATCGACCCGCAGCGCCAGTAGCTCAGCGGCCACGGTGCGCAGGTGCCCGTCCACGCGCGCCTGGTACTGCGCCGCCGCCGCCCCTGGGTCCACGGGCAGGCGGTCGCCGGTCTCCAGATCCTCGAACAGCGTCGCGCCCAGCTCGGGCAGGCGCCGCTCCCACGGGTCGAGGACGTGGAACGCGATCACGTCGTGCCCGCGATCCCTCAGCGCCGAGAACGCCCGCACTATCTCCGCGGGCGGGTCGTAGAAGTCTCCCACTACGGCGACGAGGCCGCGCCGGCGCAGCAGCCCCCCGGCTCTTTCCGCGGCTTCGTACAGCCCGCCACCGGCTTTCGGGCGGGCCCGCTGGAGCGCGCGCAGCACGTTGTCGCGGTGACGCGCGGCGGGCGGCACGGTCTCCAGAACCGACCCGGCGAAGGTGATCAGGCCGACCCGGTCGCGCTGCGTGGCCGCCAGGTAGGCGAGCGACGCGGCCAGGAAGCGCGCGTAGTCGAACTTCGTGAGGCGGTCTGGAGAGCCCCGGAAATCCATCGACCGGGACACGTCCGTGATGAGCAGGAAATCGGCGTTCGTTTCCGCCTCGAACAGCCGCACGTAGTGCCGGTCGGTGCGGCCGTATAGCCGCCAGTCCACGCGCCGCACGTCGTCGCCCGGGTTGTAGGGCCGATGCTCGGCGAAGTCGAGCGACGTGCCCAGGTGAGGCGCCCGGTGCAGGCCGGCGAGGAATCCGTCCACGACGCCGCGCGCCAGCAGCTCCAGCGAGTCGATGCTCGCCAGCACCGCCGGATCGAGCATCGGCGCGGCGGGTGCGACGCGGGCGGAGCTCACCGCATGCCCGAGCCTGGAGGAGGCACCGCGCTCAGCACGCGGTCGATTACCTGGTCGGTCGATACCCCCGCGGATTCGGCCTTGAAGTTGCGCAGGATGCGGTGCCGCAGGACGGGGCCGGTCAGCGCGCGTACGTCCTCGAAAGCCACGTGCGAGCGGCCCTCCAGCAACGCGCGCGCCTTGGCCCCCAGGGTCAGATACTGGGCCGCGCGCACGCTCGCGCCGTGTGCCACCCACTCGTTGACGAATTCGAGGCCGCCTGCGCCGGGCCGGGTGGCGCGGGTGAGCGCCAGCGCGTGCCGCAGCACCGCCTCCGCCACCGGCATGCGCCGCACGAGTCCCTGGAAGGCGAGGATCTCCTCCCCCGAAAGCACCGCCTGGGGCGGTTCGCCCAGCACCGCGGTGGTCGTGCGGACCACCTCGAGCTCCTCGTCCTCCGGCAGATGATGCATCACGATCTCGAACATGAATCGATCGAGCTGAGCCTCGGGCAGCGGGTAGGTGCCCTCCAGCTCGATGGGGTTCTGCGTGGCGAAGACGAAGAAGGGCTCGGCGAGCTCGTACGTCCGACCCTGCACCGTCACGCGGTGCTCCTGCATGGCCTCCAGAAGCGCCGCCTGCGTCTTCGGCGGCGTGCGGTTGACCTCGTCGGCCAGGACGACGTTGGCGAACAGCGGGCCCGGCGCGAAGACCATCTCACGGCGCCCCGTATCCGGATCCTCCTGGATCAGGTCGGTGCCCGTGATGTCGGAGGGCATGAGGTCCGGCGTGAACTGGATGCGCGCGAACTCCAGCCCGAGCCCGGACGCGAGCGTATGCACCAGCAGCGTCTTGGCGAGTCCGGGGACCCCCACGAGGAGCGAATTGCCGCCGGCGAGCAGCGACACGAGCATCAGCTCGATCACCTCGTCCTGGCCAACGACGCGTTTGCGGAGTTCCGCGACGAGACGCTCGCGGGCTCGGCTCAGCGCGTCCGCCAGGTCCGCGTCCTCGCTTTCGGAGCCGCGGCCAGCGCCCGCGGCGGTGGCCTCGGGCCGGGGAGGGCTCTGCTCGAGGGCGGCGCTCGTTGCTTCTTCGGGGCTGGCCACCTCCGGGGCGCCCAGCGCGGGATCATTCATCAAATCGGTCTCTCTTCTCAGTGCGTCAGCGCGTACATGACGTAGTTGACGCCCAGTTTGTACGCTTCGTTGGACAGGTCCACGGGGAACCGCCCCGTGGCGCTGAACTCCCAGAACTCGCCGATATCGTTGTTGTAATTGGCGACGGCGATCATGCGATTCGTCGGATCGTTCCCTTCGAAATACCCGAAGTACTGCGGCGGCCTGCCGCCGCCACGATAGCTGAGCAAACTCATGGCGGACGGGGCGATCTCGAAGAACGAGTGGAAGATCGGCTCTCCTCCGTCCAGCGGGAGGGGCACGAGGTCCGGAAGCACTCGTTCCATCTGATTGCGGAAGTTTATCCAGTCCGGGCCGCCGAAATCGTCGAAGATCACGAAGCCGCCCTTGAGCAGGTAGGCGCGCAGCGCCGCCACGTCATCCTCGCTCGGCACCCAGAAGCCCGGCTCGCTCAGGTACGCGACCGGATACAGGAAGAGATCCGGATCGTCGAGCGCCACCACCCTGCTGCCGTCCAGGTAGGGGCGCAGGGCGCTGATTTCATCCACGATGCGCGCGAAGTTCCGCTCCGCGGTGGGGTAGTCGTGCGACCACGCGGGTCCCGACGGCCCACCGCCGAACGGGCTCTCGAAGTAAATGCGCGCGAGCGTGAAGCGCCCGTCGTAGGGGAACTCGCCCGCGGAGCGGTCCGGCGGGGCTTGCCCGCGCGGGAAGGGGAAGCCGCCGGTGTCCTGCGCGGCCACGAGCTCGGGAGCCGACCAGACGCCCAGCGTTGCCGCGGCCACGGCGATCAGTCCTAGGCGGCCGGCGTGGCCGCTTGGATTCGGGCGCATCAGCCTCCTCCTTGGAGCGCCAACAAGAGATCGAGCGCTTCCTCGTAGCGGGGCGCGACCTCCAGCGCCCTCAGCACCGCGGCGCGAGCGGCCGCGGCGTCGCCGGCGTTCTGCAGCGCCACCGCCAGCCGGTACCAGGCGCCCGCGGGATCCGCCGGCTCGAGCGCCAGAAGCGCGCGCCGCTCGCCCGTAGCCGCCGCGTGGTCACCGGAGCGTTCGTACAGTCCCGCCAGTTTCTCATGAACGTCGGGATCGAGCGGGAAGATCCACAGCGCCCTCACCAGCGCTTCGGCCGCGTCCCGAAACGAACCCCGCTCGGCCCGCAGCTCGGCCAAACGCAGGAGGCCGTCGTAGGCCCCTTCGTCGACCGCCACCCAGGCCTCCAGCGCCCGCGACTCCGCCTCGAGGTCGCCTGAGGCTCGATGCAGACGGGCGAGCAGCGCCTGAGGCGCGCGCGCACCCGCGGCCTGGGGAAACAGCCGCGCCGCTTCCTCCAGCTCCGCGCGCGCCTGCTCGGTCCGCCCCTCCTCCAGCGCCCGCGAAGCCGCCTGAAGCCGCAGACCGAACTCGCCCGGATGCTCGGCCGAGCCGACGGCATCGAACTGGGTCGCGAAGCGCTCCCGCAGGTGCCGATCGAACGCGTCGTCCACGGCCTCGGGCGACGCTTCGAGCACATCCCGGAACACCCTTTCCTCGGACCCCCCCCGGCCGTAGGCGTCGAGCATCTCGGGCAGCGCGTCGAAGCCGTAAGCCTCTTCGATCCACTCGACCACCAGCGAGGCCATGAGGTAGGACATGCCCACCTGCCCGGGGAAGCTCGGGCGCACGAAGCCCTCGTTCAGGCGGCTCACCGGCGGCATCCTGTCGGCTTCGTAAGCGGCCACGAAACCGGGACTGATGCGGCGTCCCCAGCCGGGCCGGGCGCGCCGCTCCTCTCTCACGGAGATGCCCTCGGTGAGCCACCGCGGCACCCTGTTCGCGCTGGCGCCGAGGGTGACCGCGTGCGCAATCTCGTGCCACAGCGTGGACGCCCAGTTGAACGTGCCGCGTGCGCGCGCCGACGGCGAATCCATGGCGAGCACGTTGCCGAACGACACGCCCAGCGCGCCGAAGCCAGTCAGGCCGACCGTGCGCACGGAGAAGTCGCCGTGCTCGGGATAGACCTCCAGACGCACGGGGGTGTCGGGCCTATGCCCGTATAGATCCGCCAGCCGGGTATACGCGTCTTCGGCGATCCGCTCCATGTACGGACCCAGCAGGGCGCTCTCGTCGCGGCGCAGGAACAGCTCGAAATGCCGGGTGGCTCGGATCTCGTAGCGGTCGTAGGTGTCCAGCAGGTCCAGCGTATTGTTGAACCAGACGTTGAACGGATCCCCAGCGAACGCCGTCTCCAGCGCCGCGCGGGCGTCCTCGACTGCGCCCAGCCGGAGCAAGTTGAGGCCGCGCTCTCCGTGCGCCGCCCAGCGCCGACCGTCCGCGCGAACCGCATCGCCCGCCAACTCGGCGGCGTCCGCGTAGTGGTGGTGACGCGAGGCCAGCCGCGAGGCGATTACGAGCACCCAAGCGCGATCTGGGCTCCCCCGCGGCAGCGCGTCCGCCCGCTCGGAGGGCCCGGCGCGGTTGCCCTGCAGCAGGTCCGCCGCGGCCAGCACGCCCAGCGCCTCGGCCGACAACGGATCGGCGTCCAGCGCGCGCGCGGCCTCCTCGCGGGCGCCGTCGAAATCGGCCACATCCAGCAGCAGCAGCGCCAGAAACGCGCGCGCCTCGGCGTCGTCGTCGTTCACGTCCAGGACCCGGCGCGCGAGCTCCTCGGCCTCGGCCGAGCCGTCGAAGCGCCGTACCCGCGCCAAGAGGAGGAGCGCGCCCGGGTGACCCGGCGCGCGCGCGAGGACGCCGGACAGCGTCCGGTTCGCCTCGCGGCTGTCGTACTTGTCCAGGAAAAGCGCCGCGAGCCGCGTCTCCGGTTCGGGGTCGAGCGGGAGCGCGGCGGCGGCCTCCTCCAGCAGGCGGACCGCGTCGTGGAACAGCTCGTAGCGCTCGCCGCCGAGCTCGCTAGCCGCCTCGGCGACGGCCATCAGCGCGGGGGCGTCGCCCCTCGCCGAGCCGTAGGCGCCGAGCGCGCGCTC
>JBDLIA010000125.1 GCA_039715185.1 Gemmatimonadota bacterium | reverse complement strand
CTTGATCTCGCCCGTACCAGCGCCGCCAGCCGTGTAGGTAACCGTAATGGTTGCAACCGCCTCTGGCTGAGGGAGCAGGAAGCCGTCGATCTCGGTGATGTCGGGAACGCACGCGGTGATCTGACCCGTAGGCGTGCACGTCACGTCGTAGAAGGGCACTGTCGTGGGCGCGATGACGAACATCTCGAACATCACCATACCCGTCGAGCCACCGTCCACCGTGATCGGCTCCTGGTCGGGCGTCACCGAAATGTTCGCCGCTGGTTCGGCGACCGGCCCTTCGAGGCCCAGTTCACTGGCCACAACGATCGACTCCGAGGCAGGCGCCTCTTCTGTCATCATCGCGCGTGCGAGGGAGAACAACGAGACCAGCAGGACCAGCGCGAAGCGGGTAGCCACGGGACGGCTCCTTCAGTGCAGGTGGACCGGACGACGCGCGCGTGTAGCG
Organism: Gemmatimonadota bacterium; assembly: GCA_039715185.1. Classification (NCBI taxonomy): domain Bacteria; kingdom Pseudomonadati; phylum Gemmatimonadota; species Gemmatimonadota bacterium. Next base: position 6,260 of record JBDLIA010000125.1, on the reverse strand, counting down.
AGCATCGTCCTTCTTTGCTCCACCTACTTATCTATTGGGGAGGAACCACTCGAAGGGAGGACCGATCGTACCAAAATCGGTACCGATCGTACCAACAACTCGACATAGCGTACGCGGGGCGGGTTCCGTGCGGTTTCTATCCGCTCACGCGCGCGATTTCGTGAGGTGTAGTGAAGCCTTTCTTAACGAACTCTACCGCCGCATCAGCCAGCATTCGCATCCCGGCTCTGACGGCTTGGTCACGGATGTCCATCGCGGACCTGCCGCGACCGAACTGCGCGCGCGCGTCATCGGACATGGAGAGCAGTTCGTATGTGCCGGTTCGGCCCCGGAATCCGGTGCCACGGCATTCTGAGCAGCCAGCGCCGCGTCTGACCCTGTCGAGGCGCGTCCCGGTTGCCTCGGCCCAGCTCGCCTCTGAGTCGCTCGGCGCGGTCCAGCGTCCGCACTCCGCGCAGGTGAGTCGGACTAGACGTTGGGCCAGCACGGCTTGGACAGTGCTCGCGACCAGGTACGGCTCGACACCCAGATCGACCAGCCGCGTGAGCGCGCCGGCCGCGTCGTTGGTATGCAGCGTGGACAGCACCAAGTGGCCGGTCAGCGCGGCGTGGATCGCGATCTGGGCGGTCTCCAGGTCGCGGATCTCTCCCACCAGCATTACGTCGGGGTCCTGGCGCAGCAGGGCGCGCAGCGCGGACGCGAAGGTCAGGCCGATGCCCGGCTTAATGGAAACCTGCACGGCGCCGGGCAGCTCGTACTCCACCGGGTCTTCGACCGTGAGGACCTTCTCCGTCCCCGAGCGGATGTGATCGAGCGCGGCGTAGAGGGTCGTGGTCTTTCCCGAACCGGTTGGGCCGGTGACAAGCACGATACCGTGGGATCTTGAGGCTGCCGATAGGAACCGCGCCTGAAGCTCGGCTGGCATGCCCAGCTCGTCGATGCTCAGGCGCGCCGATGCGGAGCCCAGCAGCCGCAGAACCACGCTCTCGCCATGGAGAGACGGCAGCATGCTCACGCGTACGTCGAGTTGCCGACCTGACACCGCGAGTCGAATCCGCCCGTCCTGCGGGAGTCTTCGCTCGGCGATATCCAGCTCCGCCATGATCTTCAGGCGGCTTACGATGGCCGCCGCCATCCCGGCCGGTGGCGACGGGGCGTCGAGCAGCACGCCGTCGACGCGGTACCGCACGGCTACGCCCGCCCTCGACTGCTCGATGTGGACGTCCGACGCGCGCGCCTCGACGGCCTCGGCCAACAACATGTTGACGAGCCGGATCACCGGCGCCTCGTGCGCCTGACTGACCAGATCGTCGATCGCGGCTTCGTCGTCGGGCCGGGCGACCTCCGCGGAGAGGGAGTCGATCAGCGCGTCGGCCGTCGTGGCTGCTTGTCCGTAGGCTCGCCGCACGGCTGCGGTGCCCTCGTCTTCGCTTATGGGCGTGATGCGCAGCGGGCGGCGAAGGAGCAGGCTCAATTGGTCCAATGCGTGCCGGTCCGCTCTCCGTCCCCACGCGCCGATCGTGGCGGCCTCAGGACCGATCGCCAGAGGGATCAGTCCGTGCTCCAACAGGAACTCTTCGGTCAGGTCTGAATTGAGGCGCCCGACGGCGCCGAGCTCGCTCACCGCCCGCCGAGGGGCTCCGGGTCCGGCATTGAACCCGGGGGCAGCGGCGCGAAGGGGTCGGTGGGAGCGATGGCGCTACGAGGGTCGGGGAGGCGCTCCTTGAGGTGTCGGGTGGTGCCCTCCAGGTCGCTGCGGATCCGGTCCACGTCGTCGTCCGAAGCGACCACGTGAGGCGTGATGAACAGGAAGAGCTCGGTGTTCACGGTTGCGTGCCTGGTGGACCCGAACAGGTAGCCCAGCACTGGGATGTCCTTGAGCAGGGGGATGCCGGACCGCGACGTTTCCGACTGCTGGTCGATCAGGCCGCCGATCACGATGGTCTGGCCGTCGCGCACCATGAGCTGCGTCTCCGCCTGGCGCGTGCTGATCACCGGGGCGCCGAACTGCGTCTCCGCGGTTGCGGTGCTCACCTCCTGAATCACCTCCATCGACACGTAGCCGTCCGGGTTGATGGTCGGGCGAATCGTGAGCGCGGTGCCCACGTCGCGGTACTGGATCACCTGGTCGCGCACAGCGTTCTCGGTGGGCAGGGCGCGCAGCACCTGGATGAACGGGCGCTCCGAGCCGACGAGGATGCGCGCCAGCTCGTTGTTCTGGACGAACACCACGGGGCGGCTGAGGATCGTAACGTCCGACTTGGTGGACAGCGCGGAAATCAGCGCGTCGGCGTTGACGCCCCCGATCCCGCCGACGCGCAGCTCCAGGTCTCCATTGGTGCTGCCGAACAGCTCCCCGCCGATCGTCAGGCCGGACTCGCTGTCGGTCGCGTCGGGGGAGAAGATGGACAGGCCGAGGTCCTCCAGGCTCGAACGTCGAACCTCGGCGATCAACACCTCGATCAGTACCTGTAGCGGGCGCAGGTCGAGCGCTTCGACCGCCGACCTGACGACCTCCCAGTCCGCCTCGGACGCGCGCACCAGGAGGGAATTGGTTTGCGGATGGGGGACGATCTGGATCGGCTGCTCCAGCGTGCCCGACAGCGCCAACGTGGTCGCGGCTGGCTGCGGCTGAGGCATCTCTACCGGCTGCTCGTCCGTGAAGGGCGGGATTCGCCGAGTCCGGTCGGACGATGCGCCCGCGAGATCCTGCGCCGACGCTCCCACCGCCGCGCCCTGACCGAAGAGCGCGCCGATCGTCTGCGCCAGCTCGGCGGCCTTCGCGTGGCGGAGTCGGTACACCCAGAGGCGCACCGCGCCGCCCCCGGCTACAGGGCCGCCGTCCGGCGGCTGGACCTGCGCCCCAGCCAGTGCGGCGCTCGGCTGGATCCGAAGCAGGCCGCCCTGCTCTATCACTTCCAGGCCGTTTGCGTCGGCAAAGGTCCTCAGCAGCTCGAGCATGTCGGCGCGGGGCACGGGAGCGTTGGTCCGCAGCGTGACAACCCGCGCCGGAAGGTCGCCGTACACGACGTTGAGGCCGCCGGCCTCGGCCAGCGCCGCTACCACCGAGCGAAGATCGGCGTCGCGGAAGTCGAGCGTGACTCCGTCCGCAGTCGCGGTGACCTGCGCCGGTTCCTGAGCGACAAGGGGTGCGAGATCGATCGGTCCAAGCATCGCCGCCGCGACGGCGAGCGCGCACCACGGGCTAGATGGGAGCAGATCGGGTGTGGCCCTCATCGGTCACCCGCGCGTAGCTGCAAGGACACCGTTCCGGCCTCGGTGCGGACGACCACGCCATCACCCTCGACCCGCACGAGGCGCAGGTTACCCCACGCCTCGCCCTCCCGTACTAGGCGCGGCGACACCCCATCGCGCGCCAAGACGGCGAAGGAGCGCCCTCCCGGCACGACTCCGGTTCCTACGAGTCGAACGGCGACTGGTGGAGCTGTTTCTACCGGGGCGTCTGGCTCCGGCGCGGTGTGCGACGCAAGCCCGTACCGCACCAACGGCGGGCGCCGCTCGGGGTGGAAGGGGTTGTCCGCCGCCAGGCTCCCCGGGGATCGCGGTGCCGTTGGACGGGGCGGGGCAAGAGCATTGGCTGTCTGGCTCGCCGCTGGCGCGACCGCAGCCACGGCTGGCGGCCGGACAGCCATGACGGTAGACAGCAAGACCGCCCCCGCGCCCGCCACGCCGATCGTCCACGCGAGGGCATCCGAAAGACGCGCGCACCAGAACGGATCCACCGGCCGCAGCCGGCGAAGGACCCGCTCCGGTCGCGGGACCCAGCCGGACGTGAAGGGGCGACCCGACGAGGTCACCGTTCGTCCTCGGCCACTCGCCCGGCCGGCCGGTAGCCGCGCAGCAGGATACGGACGTCCAGGGGCTCGCCGGCGGCGGGATCCTGCCGGTCGCGCGGAGAGACGGATAGCTGGCGCACGTGGATCAACTTCACCCCGCGTTCGAGCTTCTCCATCGTCTTCTCGAGTCCGTGCACGTCGGTCTCGCCCGATATCAGCACGTCGATCGGCGCGACCGCGGACTCCAGGGACTCCCCCTCCTCGAACCGGAGATCGTGCACCAACACGCCCTCCACGGCCGCGGTGAAGCGGGCGAAGTCGGAGGCGCTCGCGATCTCCTGGCCCGAGGGTGCCGGCCCCGACGTCACGAACATCCGCGCGGCGTGGTAGTTCAGGATGGAATCCAGGCGAGGCGGAACGGCAACGCCAATGGCCTCGGCGTCCACCAGAGCGCGCTCCCGGCCCAGCAGCGCGGCCTCGGCCTCGATGGCGTCCCGAAGCTCCGCGACCCCGTTCACGTACGGGCGGGCCGCTCCAGCGTACGCCAGGACCGGACCGATCAGCCACGCCCCGATGACGAGCGCGCGATGGTCACGAGCGCGAATCACGTCTCACCCCCGGCGACGCACGGGCGGATCATCAGCACAAGCCGAAAGGCCGTGCGATCCGATCCGGCGCTTTTGGGTCCCTCTTCCAGCAACTCGGCGCGGCACTCGCCCGCGATCAACGCGGCGCGGAGCCCGACGAGATCCGCGCCCTCGCCGCTCAGGGTGAGTGTGTCACCCGACAGCGTCGCTCCGGTCAGGAAAGCATCTCGGGGCAGTCGATCGGCTACCCACTCCAGCGCCGAGAGGCCCAGCCTGGGCACGCCGTCCAGCGAGTCGAGCGTCGCCGCGGTCGCAAGCGCGGCCTCGCGCTCGGCGCGGATCTCGAGCGCGAGCTGGACGTGCTCCGCAATCGAAGCCCGGTCCCCCCGGATGCCCTCGAGCCGCCGCCCCAGGCCCGCGTGGTGGATCGCGGCGGCGCCGAGGAAGAGCAGAAGTCCCGCCGCGATGGCGCGGATACGTGTGCGGGCCCGCGTCCGGCGGAGCCGGACCATCATCGGAGCGGTGAGGAAAGCCCCGTGCGTCCGCCGCGACCCGCCCACAGCGGCGAGTAGCAGCGCGTCGTCAGCGACGCCCGCGGGGAGCGCAGCGGCCGCATCCCGTGGCCGGACCGCGAGACCGGTCCGCGCGCGCACGGGCCAGGCGCGCAGCCTCGTGACGCGCCCCTGGTGTCCCCACACGACGTCCCGCCGCCCGGTCCGCTCGGTACCGGCGACTACGATACTCATTCCGCCCCGGCCGTTCCTGATGGCCCGGGCCCAGGCGGAGGCGGCCGGAACGACCTCGGGGTTGGCCAGGCCGGCGTCCTTCGCCGCTCGCCGAATCGCGGCTAGCAAGCGCCCATCGGCCACGGCGCAGAGCCGCGGCGGCGCCAGGTCGTAGGCCCCGTCGAAGTTCATCGGGGCCAAGTCACCGATCGACACGGCGACGTGATCGGGCGCGTTCAGGAAGTAGCGGGCGGCGTGCGCTTCCAGCAGCGCGTGGGTCTCCGCTTGACCAAGGCGCGGCAGCCGGAGCAGCCGCCAGTCGCAGATCGGCGGGCACAGCGCGACCACGACAGGAAGCGGGTCCGGACCCCCGCGTTGGGCGACCGATCTGAGGCCGGCGAGGTAATCGGCCAGCGCGGGCCAGTCCTCCTCCCCGCCCCACTCCGGCAGTCGGGCGCTTCGGGTGAGCGGACTCAGCAGCGGCCGGCCCCTAGCGGTTACCAGCGCCGAGAGAACCCGATCTCCGCTCAGCGCGACGCCCAGATGCGACGGCCTACCGCGCATGACGCACCCAGGTCCTGTAGGCGGTGCCACCTTGCCGCTCGAACAGGGCGAACGCCGTGTGGGTGATCCGGCCCCCGGTCGTCCGGCCGCGCGACTCCACCAGCACGCGCTCGGTCTCGAACGTCGTCCGCGCCACGAGCGCTGGAAGTCGCGCTTCGATCGATTCGCGCTCAGCCTGCGGCAGCCTGAGGGCGACGTCGTAGACGCTGGAGAACTGCCGCCCGGACGCACGCAGCGTCTCGATCCGCGTCGCCGCCGACGGGCTCAAGCCGGGAAGCGCGGCCATCACGGGCGCTGGGGCCGTGTTCAGGTTGACGCGTCCGTCGCCGGTGACGGCGATCATCGGCGCGATCACGGCATATGTCTCAGCGCTCACGCCGCGCACGTGCCGCAGCTCGGTCACGTCGCCGAAGGGCCCGTTCGCCGGCAGAACGGCGTACCCGCGCGAGCGGTACCAAGCCCCCTCCGCCCCGCGGGCCCGGTACAGGTCGTCGCTGTCGCGCCAGTCCATGATGGACTGTGCGATGGTCTGCGCCGTCGAGACGTCCGCGCCGGCGGTCGTGAGGAAGTTCGTCAGTTCGCGCTCG
>JBDLIA010000124.1 GCA_039715185.1 Gemmatimonadota bacterium | reverse complement strand
GCAACGGTACACTACGTCAGCTACCGAAACTGCAGATCCCCGTCGAGCCGCCCGTCTGCTCGAGGCATTCGGCCTCGGGGATCGGGAAGCGCTCGTGCACCCTGTGCGTCGGGTCCGCGAGCGGCAGTTCGTCCAGGCGGCCGTAGCGCCGCATGTCGATCCAGCGGTGTCCGCCCTCGAACAGCAGCGAGTACCGCTTGTTGTAAAGCAGCTCGTCCAGAATCGCGTCCGCGGACTGCGTTCCCAGGTCCGAGATCTCGTCCAGTCCGCCCGATTCCTCGCGGATGAAATTGATGTCATCCGCGGCCTGCTGGAGCATTCCCATGCCCAACTGGGCCTCCGCGCGCAGCAGGATCAACTCCTCGTTTTTGACGATCGGAACGGGGTCGGTGAGGTTGGCGTACAGCTTGAAGCCCACATCGGTGGAGATGCCCGCCTCCGACTCGGGTGGGTCCAGCACGGACAGCTTCGCCACGAAGCGAGCGTCCTGCTCTCCACCGCCGTTCGACTGCACGTCGTCCAGCAGCGATGGGTGCGCGAAGATGTCCCCCGATGCTGCGATACCGTTCTGCGTATCGCCCGACCCTGTCGAAAATGTGTGGTACGCGCCGGTGCTGAGCGGGGCCGATTCGTCCAGGAACGACTGCGTGAGCGCCGTTAGCGCCGCACCGTAGTTGCCCTGATAGACGGCCACGCGCGCCGCCAGCCCGCGATTCGCCTGCGCGAAGCTCGTCGGCGTATCGAAGCCGGTGAACCCTCCACCCAGCGAGAACGGGAACGACCCACCACCGGAAGCGAGGTCGCTCGCCGCCTGATCCAGCAGCGACTCGATGTGAGCAAAGACCGCGTCGCGACTGACGATCGCGCCCGCAGGCTCGGTCACGGGTCGGTTTACGTCGATGACCGCGCCGTTGCTGTCGCGCGTGTTGATGATCTCCAGGAAGTCCAGCGCCTGGAGGGTGCGCGCGAAACCGCTGATCGCCGCCTTCTCCTCGCCCGTCATGTCGTTCTCGCCCAGTCCATCGAGCGCGTTGATGACGACGTTCGCGGTGCGGATGTTGTTGTAGCGCAGCCCCCAGAGGTTGCCTCCGAACGCGGGACTGCTCGCGTTCAATCCGGCTCCGGCGAGCATCTCGGTGATGAAACGCGGGTCCGCGTTGTCGAAGTTGTACGACTCCCTCCCGAGAATGCCCAACAAGGACAGGTAGCCGTTGGTGGACGAAATCTGGGCCCGGGAGCCAATCAACAGGCCCTGCGCGGCGTTCAGCACGGCCGCGCGCGTGGGGTTGTTCTGCAGGTCGTCGAGGCCCGGGTTGTTGAAGTCCGGGACGACGAGATCTTCCGCGCACGCGGCGGGGACGAGGGCGACGACGGCCGCCAGCAAGACCCCGCGCAGCAGCGCAGTGCGGGAACGCATCCGGTCGATGTTCATCATTGTCCGAAGCCTCCCTTAGAAGTTGACGTCCACCGACAGCCAGAAGCTCCGGCTGGGTGGGAACGGGGCGACATCGATGTTCCGGGCGATCGGCTGGTTGCCGAAGTTGCTCACCTCCGGGTCCAGCCCCGTGTAGTCGGTGAACGTCAGCAGGTTGCGACCGCTCAAGGTGAGCCGGACGCGGTCCACGCTGGTCCCCCACAGCCCCTGGGTGAGGCTGGACGGCAGCGTGTAGGAGACCGAAGCCTCGCGCAGCTTCAGGTAGGTCGCGTCCTCGATGTAGGGCCGCGTCTCCACGCCGAAACCGGTCACGCGACGCTCACCCAGCGTCAGCGTGTCCATGACCTCCACCGGCCCGATGTTCTGCACGAACTGCGGGTCTTCATCGAAGTCGGCGGTGTTGGCGTCGAAGTCGTAGAGGAGCTTGGTCAGGTTGATGAGGTTCCCGCCCTGCTGCCAATCCCACAGGAAGTAGACGTTGAAGCCCTTGTAGTCGACGTCGTTCACCCAGGCCAGCTTGAAGTCCGGATTCGCGTCGCCGACGACGGCGACGAAGCTGCTGTCGCCCTCGGAGATGTCCGCGACGATCTGGGTCGCCGACTCGCCCTCCTCGATCTGGAACGCGCCCAGCGCGGTGCCGAATCCGCCCGTCCGGAAGGACGGCACGGGCAATTCGGTGACCTCGCTGTTGTCGTGGAAGAACGTGGCGCGCGTGGTCCAGCTCAGGTCGCCCTGCACCGGCTGCGCCGCCAGCGCCACCTCGATGCCCTGTGTCTCGAGCTTGCCGCCGTTGAAGAACTCCGTCACGAATCCTGTCGAAGGAGCCCGCGAACGGCTGAGCAGGAGGTCGCTGACGAACTTCTTGTAGTAGGTGACCTCCAGGCTCGCCCGCGAATCGAACAGCGTCGCGTCAATACCGGTCTCGATCTCGCGCTGACGCTCGATCTTCAGATCCTCGGCTCCCGTGGTGCCGACCACCGTTAGCCCCGGCAGCCCGCCGATGTTCTGCGTCGCATCCAAGGGCGTGAACTTCTGCCCGAACAGTGGCGGATTGCCGCTCTCACCGTACGCCGCGCGCAGCTTGAGGTGGTCCAGCCAGGTCGTCGGCTGGATGAAGCGGAATGAGGCGGCGCCCTTGGGGTAGAAGAAGAACTCCGACGGATCCGCGTTGTTGCTGTTGCGATCGGTGCGAACCGCCGCCGTCAGCAGCAGCCGCTCGTCCACCATCAGCAGCTCCTCCTGGATGAAGAGGCCCTCCACCTTGGTGCGCTGTCGGATGTCGGACACCTGGATGTTCGTGCCGGCGTCGATCTGGTTCTCGCCGCCCGTAAGCGAACGCGCCTCGACGCGCACGATCTCCAGATCCTGATCGAGGAAGGAGAAACCGCCCGACGTGGTGGACGACCAATTCGCGCCGTCGGGCCGGAAGGTGTAGACGGCGTTGGCCGCAATGTTGGTGTTGCGATTGTTCGCGTTGCCCTCCAGGCGCGTGCCGAGCTGGTTATCCAGAGGCTCGAACTGGAGGTTCGGAGGGAAGAACAGCTCGTTCTCCTGGTTGAACCAGTCCACGCCCCCGCTGATCACGAGGTCCAGCTCGTGCTGCTCCCGCGCGAGCAGGGCGACGTTCAGGTTGGACGCGCCCGAAAAACGCCAGACGGCTTCGTCGTTGTTCATGAGCGCCGCTGTCTGGAGCGGGTTGCTGTTCGCGAAGGGGTTCTCGGGGAACGTACCATCGTCGCGCTGGCGCAGGTCCACGAAACTCGGCGTGGACGCGAACACCATGAAGAAGCTCGCCCCCGCGTTGTCGTTGTTGGTCAGCCCACGTTCGGCCACGGAGTGCGTCAGGTTCGTGTTGACCTGGAGGTCGAACCGGCTGCCCAGGCGCTGATTCAGGTTCATGCGCAGGGACTGTTTCGTCAGGCCCGTGTTGTCGATGATGCCCTCGTCGTTCTTGACGAGGCCCGACACGAAGTACTGGGTCGACTCGTTTCCTCCGCTCACGCTCAGCGAGGTCTCGTAGGACAGATCGTTGCGAGCTCCCAGCAGCTCCTCGTGGTCGAAGCTCTGACCGCTGCCGTAAATGGACCTCATGTTCGTTGTGTCCTGGGCGGTCGATTCGGCGGGATCCAGGAACGTCTCCGCGACCTCATCGAACGTCTCGAACTGGCGGAAGCCCAGCTTCTCCGCCAGGTCGAAGTAGCCGAACCGCTGGGTCACGTTGAAGCGCGGACGACCTACCCGGCCTCTCTTGGTGGTGATGATCACCACGCCGTTGGCGGCGAGAGACCCATAGATCGCGGCCGCCGACGCCCCCTTGAGGATCTCGATGCTCTCGATTTCCTCGGGGTTCAGATCGGCGATGCGATTGACCACCGCGTCCTGGTTGAGGGAGGCGTTCGAGCCGCTGCTCGCCCGCGACACGGCGTTCTGGTTGGACGGGATCGCGGCGTTGCTCATCGGCATTCCGTCCACCACATACAGCGGCTCTGAGATGCCGTTGATGGTGGACACGCCGCGTAGGCGCACCTGCACGCCGCCCCCGGGGGCGCCGCTGTTCCCATCGATAACGGCGCCCGCGACCTTGCCCTGGAGCGACCGCTCGACGGTCGCCGCCGGCGTCCGGTCCAGCTCCTCGTCGCTGACCGTTGAGATGGCGTTCGCCAGCACTTGCCGGCTGAGCGCGGTCGCGGCTCCGGTCACCACCAGCTCCTCCAACGCGAGCGCGTCGACGGCGAGCTGGATCTGCACGGTTTGCTGGCCGACGGGGATCGACAACTCCTGCGTCCGGTAGCCGATCACGGCGACGACCAGCGTCACCGTCCTGTTCGGCACCCGGAACGTGAAGCTGCCGTCGTCGATCGTGAACGTGGTGGTCGTGGTGCCGCGAACCGACACCGCCGCTCCCGCGATTCCGGCGCCCGTGTCGCCTGCCGTGATCCGGCCGGTGAGCTGCCTGTCCTGCGCGTGCAGGACGGACACACCGGCGGTCAGGGACAGGGCGAACACGAGCAACGTGATTCGCCTCATGTGGGCCCCCTCCGCATGGGTACTGGTTAAGCCTGTGGCGCGGCTTGCCGCCGCGAAGGTCGAGGACGCCAAAACCCTCCCGCTCTGGCGCCCCGGCGGGACTACGGCGTGCGAATATCCGCGTCGCCCCGTATCCAGGCAACGCCTGTGTTACTGCCGACCTGACATGAGCCGGCGCCCGCGTCTATCTGATTGGTATCTGAGAAAGGTCCGGAAATTGGTCTGCGGAAACAACCTACGGCCAGAACACCGAGGTCGATGAGTGCGCCAAACGCACCTCCAGCTTGAGGACGATTTCCTGTCCCTCCAGCACCGTGAGCCTGTCCGATCGGTACTCCTCGTCGGACCCGATCGCGTCCGCGATCAGCGCGATGTCGCTACTCCCGCTCGCGTTCATGCCGATGGGCACGCGGAACGACGTCGTGGAGTTGCTGGTCACGATACCCAGGCGGGCTCTGGCGCTCCGGCGCAGCAGGTAGACGGTGACGTCCGACCAGTGGCGGTTCTCCACGCGGATCTGCGTCTCGACCTCGACCACTTCCTCGACGTTGTCCAAGGGCGCCGGCTCATCGGACGCGGCTTCTCGCCCGGCTGAGCAGGCGATGAGGACGAATGGCGCGAGGGCGAACGCGAAGCGATGCGCGACGGCACGGCGCCTGCATCTGGGCACCGGCCGCTCCGCGGGAAGCCGCGGGCGAGACACCGTTCGGAACCGCTGATCGAGCATCGTGAGAGAAGAGCGAGAGGAAGACCTGCCGCGCACCGTGCTGGTGGCGGATGACGAAGCTAGCATGCGTGACCTCCTGGGCGCCTGCCTGAAGCTCGCGGGTGTGCGGGTTCACACCGCCCGTGATGGCCGCGACGCTCTGGCCGTCGCACGCGCGTTGCGGCCAGAAGCCGTCCTGCTGGACCTCATGATGCCGTACCTGGACGGCCTGGAGGTGTGCCGCCTCCTGCGCGCCGACCCGAACACCCGATCTACTACCGTTGTGCTCTGCTCCGCCAGCGACGAGCGCGACGTCGACTGGCGCGGCGCCGGCGCGGACGCCTACCTGGCAAAACCGTTCAGCCTGCCGCGAGTGCCGGAAGCCATCCGGCTGGCGCATCGGGCGGCTCGCGCGCCCTGAAGCGGCACGCCGCTTTCACCGCCGCGCCCCGGGCTACGCGGCCGGTACCGCCCCGTGGGCCCGGCAGCACGCCAGGATCTCTTGTTCCGTGAGGGTGTGATCGCAGGTCTTCGCTACTTCGAAGATGCGCGCGCACAGGCCCTCATCGGCCGCGTCGAAGCCCCTCTGGGAAAGCCAGAACTTCACGTTCGACATGCCGCTCATGGGGCCGATCTCGATGATCTGCCGGCGGCCGAACTGTGCCGCCGGGACCCCCGAGTACACGAGATCCGCGAGCCAGTCATCGCCCTTCTTGAACGCCTTGATGATCGCCGCCGCGTGGACCCCGGTGCCGGTGCGGAAGGCGTCCTCGCCCAGCACGGGATAGTTCGCCGTCAACGGCACGCCGGTCGCGCGCGCGACGGCCTCGCAGTAGGCGGGTAGCGCGCTGAGGTCGTAGTCGTGCAGGCCCAGCAGCTTCAGGTTCACCAGCAGCAGATCCATCTCCGCGTTGCCCACCCGCTCGCCGATCCCCAGCGCGGTGCCGTGCACGCGGTCGATACCCTCCTCGATCGCGGCCAGGCAATTCGGGACGCCCAGGCCGCGGTCGCGGTGGCCGTGCCAGTCCAGCTTGATGCCCCCGCCGGCGGCCTCGACGATCTCGCGGCGGACCCAGCGCACGAGCTGGCGCACGCCGTTGGGGGTCGCGTGCCCGACCGTGTCGGCGAGGCAGATCCGGCGCGCGCCCGCGTCGATCGCGGCGCCGTAGAGCGCCTTAAGCGTGTCCGGGTTGGCGCGCGTGGTGTCCTCGGTCACGAACATCACCGGCAGCCCCTCGGAGACCGCGAACGACACCCCCTCCCGCGTCGCCCGGAGCATGCGCTCCAGGTCCCAGCCCTCGGCGTACGCCCGGATGGGCGAGGATCCGATGAAGGTGCACGCCTCGATGGGGATGCCTACCTCCTGGCTGATCCGCGCGATCGGCTCCACGTCCGCCCTTACCGTGCGCGCGGCGCAGTTGGCGGCGATTGGCAGCTTCGCGTCTACGATCTCGCGCGCCAGCGCCCGCACGTCCTCGACCGCGCGCGGGCCGGCTCCGGGGAGGCCGATGTCCGCGGTGTCGATGCCCAGGCGCGCCATCAGGTGCAGGATCTCGATCTTCTGCTCGATCGGCGGGTCCAGCACGGACGGGCTCTGCAGGCCGTCGCGCAGGGTCTCGTCGTCCAACTCGACGGGCCGCAGCGCGCCGTAGTCGAAGGCGTTCCCGGTGCGGTTCCAGTCGTAGATCAGGTCCTGCTCGTCCATGCGGGCGCTTCGTCGTAAGGGTCGGTGGGTGCTCGTGGAAGATGGCGAA
>JBDLIA010000123.1 GCA_039715185.1 Gemmatimonadota bacterium | reverse complement strand
CTGCGCCCGGCAGAGCGCGGGTGTGCCTGGCCGAGCGAGTCCGACCTCACAGCGAATCACCGCGCTTGGTAGCTCCCGAGCCTCCTCCCGAGCCTCCTCCCGGGCCACCTCTCCTCGTCCTACGCCCTTCGCGCCCCCCGCGCGCCAGTCCGTCCCCAGTTCTGGCCGGCTTCGGCGTCGCGCATTAGTCTGCCAATCCGATTTCGGCCGGGTCATCTCAACGGTCGACGTCGGGGCGGGGGCGTGTGGTGGATGGGTTAGCTCACAAGTAGCCAAAGGCACCACCATGCGATCCAGGTCTGCGCTTTCTTTCCGGTTGATTCTCGCCGCCACGGTTTTGGGCATGACCACAACCGTGCCAGCCACTCCGGCCGCAGCGCAGTCGGCCGACCAGCTATCCGCCGACACGCGCCAATACGTCTCCGTGTCCTCGCCGGTCGTCGCGCTCGTGGGCGTGACCGTCATCGACGGGACCGGCGCCGACGCCGTCGCCGACCAGACCGTGGTCCTCCGGGACGGTCGCATCGCGGCCGTCGGAGCCTCCGGTGACGTCGACATCCCCGAAGGAGCGGACGTGCACGAGTTGCCCGGCCACACCGTCATCCCGGGCATGGTGGGCATGCACGACCACCTCTTCTACGCTGGAGGCGGCCGGCGCGCGCAGCTCCAGTTCAGCGCGCCTCGCCTCTACCTCGGGGCGGGCGTCACTACGATCCGCACAACCGGGAGCCAGGCGCCGTACTCGGACCTGAGCATGAAGGCCGCGATCGACGTGGGACAGGCGGTCGGTCCGCGGATCCACGTGACCGCTCCCTACATCACCGGGCCCGCGGCGGGCGTGACCTACATGGCCACGGTCGCCGACGAGGAGGAGGCGCGCCGGTTCGTCGGCTACTGGGCGGACGAGGGCGCCACCTGGATCAAGGCCTACACGAACATCAGTCGCGCCGCGCTGGGCGCGGCCATCGAAGAGGCGCACGCGCGCGGCTTGCGGGTCACCGGCCACATCTGTTCGGTCACCTTCGAGGAGGCGGTGGACCTGGGCATCGACAACATCGAGCACGGTTTCCTCACCGCCAGCGACTTCATCGAAGGCAAGCAGCCGGATCAGTGCCCGTCCAACAGCATGATCTCGATCGGCTCCAGGGGCGACGCGACCGGCGAGCGGGCGCAGAACCTGATCCGCAAGATGGTCGACAACGGCGTGTCGATGACGTCCACGCTCGCAGTGATCGAGCCGTTCTTTCCGGATCGTCCGGAGGTCATGGATCAGCGCACTCTCGACCTGCTGGCGGACGAGATCCGTGACGCCTACGTGCAGTTCAGGGAGCAGGTAGAGGCCAACGCCAACTGGCCGTTCACGCCGGGGATGTTCCAGAAGGCGATGGAATTCGAGAAGGCATTCTTCGACGCGGGCGGCGTGCTGGCAGGAGGCGTCGACCCGACCGGCACCGGAGGCGTGATCCACGGCTTCGGCGACCAGCGCAACTACGAGCTGCTGATCGAGGCCGGCTTATCGCCCGTGCAGGCGGTTCGGGCGATGTCCTTGAACGGAGCTCTCATCCTGGGTGAGGAAGGCGACATCGGCAGCGTCGAAGCCGGCAAGCTGGCCGACGTGCTGGTCCTGGAGGGCGACCTGTCGGGCGACGCGTCGGTGATCCGCAACGTCCGCATCGTCTTCAAGCACGGCGTGGGCTTCGACCCGACCAAGCTGATCGAGTCGACGAAGGGGCGCGTGGGGGTGAGCTGAGGGTGCGTGGCGCGGAAAGCCGGCCTACAGCGACTCCAGCGCGGCCTCGATTTCGTCGTAGGGAGGCTCGACGCTGGGATTCGGGGCTTTCCAGTTCCAAGCGACGGTGCCGTCGGGGGCGATCACGAAGGCGGTCCGGTCCGACACGCCCTTGAAGGGGCCCATGTCCGTCAGCACCCCGTAAGCCGCGGATGCCTCCTTGTTGAAGTCGCTCAGGAGCGCGAACGGCACGTCGAGATCCTGTGCGAAGCGCTGATTGGCCCAGGGCGAATCGACGCTGATCCCGAACACCGACGCTCCCAAGTCCCCGTAGCGCGCGTAGTCCTTGGCCATCGCGCACAACTCGTCCGTGCACGTCGAGCTGTAGGCGAACGGAAAGAAGAGAATCACGGCCGCGCCGCCGTCGCGGGCCTCGGTGAGGTTGACGAACTCCCTGGGCTCCCGCATCAGCGTGAAGTCGGGGGCCTGGGTTCCCACTACTATCATGTTCGGCTTCTCCTGGAGATTCAGTCTTCGCTCTGCCCGAGTCGCTCGAGAAGCTTGAGCCGCGTCCGGCGTCGCAGCTGGCCCTCGTCGAAGCGGCGGCGCGCGTCGTCATCGACCAGGTCCAGCGGTGGCACGCGGGTGGGCCGGTGATTCTCGTCGATCGCCACGAACGTCAGGTAGCAGGTGTTGGTGTGACGCCGCACCTCGGTGAGCAGGTTCTCGGCGACCACCTTCACGCCCACCTCCATGGACGTGCGGCCCACGTAGTTCACCCGCGCGTGGCAGGTGACCAGTTCGCCCGCGTAGATGGGCTGCCGGAAGTCGACCCGGTCGATGGACGCGGTCACGCACGGGCTGCCGGCGTGGCGCATGGCGGACACCGCGGCCGTGCGGTCGACCATGGACAGCACCACGCCGCCGAACACGTGCCCCAGGTTGTTGACCTGGTTGGGCATCATGAGTTCGCTGATTGTCGTCTCGGAGTGAGACGGAGGCTTGGCTGCGTGCATGGCTATGGCTGTGCGCGTTGTAGGTACCGAAACAAGGTCGAAGCCGCCGCCGGTAGCCGGAGCGCGGCGGCACAACACTACCACGAACACGGCGCGCCGTCACTCCATCGCCCGATCGCCCGTCATTACGGGCCGTAGTGGGGCGTTGTGGGTAGTAGAGGCCGGGTTGTGACGCGACGGGCTCGTTACGCGTCCGATGTATGAAGGAAACGCGAGACCCTTCGATTGCGAAGGGACTGTGCGGAGGCAGGCCCGCCAGGCCTCACTCGGGAGAACAACGTGGACACAAGGATCAAGCTGCTGACGATCGGCGCGCTCGTGGTCACGCTGCTGGTGACCAAGCGGCCGGACCGTCCCGAAGAGTCCAAGTCGACTCAGGACGGCGCCGTCACGCACGCAGAACTCGACGCGATCCGCGCGGCCGGCTTCTAAGCCGAAACGCGCACGGAACGCCGGCTCCTCCCACCGGCGCGAAACCCCGCTATCGCCCCTCTCCAGGAAGCGGAGACGGGGTTTTTTAGTGTCTTTGAGTTTGGCCGCTGGGCGGCCGCTCAGGACTCGGCGGCCGAGGTGTGGTCGTGGAGAATCCGCCAACCGGCCCGCGTCCGGACCCAAACCAGCGAGAAGTAGCCGGTGTCGATCTGCTCATCGGACTCGGGATCCAGCAGGATGTATCGCCCGAGCATCAGCGCATGGTCCCTGCCCAGGTCGAAGGTCTCCAGGTCGGTGAAGCGCAGCCCGGGCAGCGGGACGTCCGCCTCGAAGTACGACGTCCGATAACGCTGCATGACCGACTGGAAGCCGCGGCGTACGCCGCCCGAACCGCTGAAGGTGAGATCGGGCGAGCGCAGGTAGGGCTCCATGAAGCCGTCCAGCTCCTTGCGATTCCAGGCCTCGGCCGAGGCGCTCAGCGTAGCTTCGATCTCGGCGGCGGCGGGCGACCTCGGTAGCGATCCGTCGATGGGGGTGGGCCTGCCTCCACCGCACGCGGCGACGAGCACAACGGCCGCCGGAGCGAGCGTCCAGCGGCCGGGGTGCGATCGACCGAGGCAGTCAGTCGAAGTGCGCGCGGTTCTTCTCAATGTAGTCGGTCCACTCGGGGGGCACGTCGGTGTCGGGGAAGATCGCGGTCACCGGGCACTCGGGCTCGCACGCCCCGCAGTCGATGCATTCGTCCGGGTGGATGTAGTAATGATCCTCGCCTTCGTAGATGCAGTCCACCGGGCAGACCTCGACGCAACTGGCGTCCTTGGTCCCTATGCACGGCTCGGCAATGATATACGGCATCGCAGACTCCCGAAATCCAGGTCGGTCGGTGCGACCGGATAGTGTTCGTTCGATTGCGCGCCGGGCAAGGCGCGCGACGTTGGGCTCAGTCCCGTTCGGGTAGCCACTCCCGTTCCGGGCTGCCGGCACGGCGATTCTCCAGGCGCGCCAGCGAAAACAATAGATCCGAGAGCCGGTTCAGGTAGACGACCACGCCCTCGGGCACCTCCGCCTCGGCGGCGAGCGAGACCACCCGGCGCTCGGCCCGCCGGCAGACCGTCCGCGCCAGGTGCAGCGCGGCGCCTCCGCCGTTGCCTCCCGGCATGACGAACGCCTTCAATTCCGGGAGGTCGTCCTCGGCGCGGTCGATCAGCGCCTCCAACTCGGCCGGCCGCTCATCGGGTAGCGCGGGCACGCTCGGCGCCCTCTTCCCCGGAGCCGCCGGAGGCGTGGCCAGGATCGCGCCGACCACGAACAGGTCTGGCTGCACGCCCGCAACGCACTCGCGCACCCAGCCGTCGGCGATCGCGGCGAGCGCGACCCCGAGCGCGGCGTTCAGCTCGTCGACGGTCCCGTAAGCCTCCACCCGTGGGTGGTCCTTGGGGACGCGCCCGCCCCCGAAGAGGCCGGTGTCACCGCGGTCGCCGGTGCGCGTATAGATACGGGTCGTCACGCCGGCATCAACCCCCGTAACCGGGGAGGGTTTCACGCGGCCGGCTCACCGGACCGCGGCTTCCAGGATCTCCAGGCGCCCGCGATCGGCGTCCAGGCGCGCGCGCGCGCCCAGCGGGAGGGTCCAGGTGTCGTCGACGTGGCCGAAAGGCAGGCCGCCCAGCGCCGGCACCTCCAGCCGGCGGGCAAACTCCTCCAGCAGCGTCGCCAGGGTCCGGCCGCGGCCGCCACCCGTGGCGTTGGTGAAGCGCCCCAGCGCCAGGCCGCGCGCGCCCTTCAGGCTGCCCGACACGATCAGTTGCTCCAGCATCCGGTCGATCCGGTAGACGGGCTCGTCCACCTCCTCGAGCGCGACGATCGCGCCGCGGAACGCGGCTGCCCACGGCGTGC
Source organism: Gemmatimonadota bacterium (assembly GCA_039715185.1). NCBI lineage: Bacteria > Pseudomonadati > Gemmatimonadota > Gemmatimonadota bacterium. The sequence goes on along the minus strand of JBDLIA010000123.1, from coordinate 1,924 downwards.
CCACCGCGGCCGCGAGCAGCGACAGGTTGCCGCCCGCGAGCCGCCCCTCGGCCGCCCCCCCGACGAGTCCCGCGGGCTCAGCCCCGGAGCGCGCGGGCGGCAGCGCCCCCGCCGGCGCCGCGTCGAACAGCACCGCGCGAAAGCAGGCGGTCGCCATGGCGGAGAGCCGCTGCGCGCCCGCGTGCGGGCCGTGGAACGAGAAGACGCGCTGGCGCGCCGCCGCCAGGTGCAAGGACGTGTTGTCGCTGAAGCCGATCAGCGCGCGCGGTCGGCGCCGCAGCGCCGCGAAGTCCGCGCGCGACCACAGGCGCATGGTGCCGTAGCCGCCGCGCAACGCCCACACGGCGTCGAGCTCCGGGGCGGCGAGCGCCCACTCCAGATCCCGGCCCCGCTCCTCGTCGCTGCCGGCCAGATAGCCCGCGCGCCGGCGGATGGCGCTGCCCTCGACGCCGTCCAGCCCCCAGCGGCGCAGCCGAGCGTGGGCCCGCCGGATGCGCCCCTCCGTCACCGGCCCGGCGGGTGCGATGAGCGCCACGCGCGCGCCCGGCGCCAGGCGCGGTGGCGGCAGCCATTTCGGAGAATTCAAGGATCCGCGCCCATGCGCGCGAACGGCAGCCAGTACCCCTCGAACACGGGCACGTACAACGTGTCCGGCGCTTCCAACGGTCGGCTCCAGTACATGACGCCGCCGAAGCGGCCCAGCGAGTCGAGCTCCAGCGTGGACAGAACCACGACCGTGTCGAGCCCCTGGTAGGCGGCGCCCTCGTGCACTATCGGCAGCGCCTGCCGGTACCAGTCGAACTCGTCCAGGCTGTAGTAGATCTCAGGCGGCGGGGGGTCTGCCCGCACGCGGTCCGCGGGTAGCGTTGCGGAGCCCGACTCCTCCGGGGGCGCCGGCGCGGGCTGGACGGACGTGTCGGCGGCCGCCTCGTCATCGATCGACTCCTCGGGGCGGTCGCCGGAGTCTCCCGCGCAAGCGGCGAGAAGCAGGATCAGGGGTGTCGCCCGACGGAGGCGGGCGAAGACGTGCCTGGTAGCGGCGTTCGGTAGCGTGCTCACAGGGCGGCAGTCTACGCCGCCGACGTCGCGCGGGGCCAGGTCCGAGACCTAGGGCGAGCTCCGCACAGATCGCCTATCTAACTGCTTCGTAACAAGTTGTAGAAGTCGAAAACGCGCTCATATACCGCTCACTTTCCCCTCCTTCTCGCTGCGCCGCCTCCCCGCCACTCTCCGATCGACATTCGCGACGTGGTTAGCCCCGACACATCGGCAAGGTGATGCAATGACGAAGCTGGAGCGATATGGGCCTCTCGCTGGGCGCCTCTTGATCGCGCTGCCCTTTCTCGACTTCGGGATCTACAAGCTGACCAACTGGACGATGATGGTCGGCTGGCTGGAGTTGAATGGACTCCCGCTTCCCGCGCTCCTGCTCGGGGCGGCAATCGTGCTGGAGTTGGTCGGAGGCACGCTGCTGATCGCGGGCGCCAGAACGCGGTGGGTGGCCGTCGCGCTGGCGCTCTACCTGGTGCCCGTGACGTTCCTCTTGCATGACTTCTGGACTTTCGAGGGCATCGTGCGCCAAGGTCAACGCGAGAGCTTCGGCAAGGGGCTGATGATCATCGGAGGCCTGATCTTCGTGGCCCTCCAGGGCGCCGGGGCCGTGAGCCTGGATGAGCGCCGGGAGAGACCCGCGGCCCCGTGACCGGCTGGCCGCGGGAGTGGCTCAGCCGGCGTCGGGCGACCTGGAGGGGAGCCCCGCCGAGCCCAGAATCCGCTCGAATTCGGGGTCGCCCCTGAGGAAATCGAACCAGACCTCCCTGGTGGCCCATTGCAGCGAGAAATCCCGCGCCGCGGCTACCTTCCCCAGGTGCTCCAGGACGGCCTCCCTGTCGCCGAGCTGTCCGGCGACCCTGGCGAACGCGTA
>JBDLIA010000122.1 GCA_039715185.1 Gemmatimonadota bacterium | reverse complement strand
TGATGCCCGATCCGCGCACGCTGCAGGCCCGCTGGCCCCGCCTCACCCTGGACGTCCCGCCGGTCCCCTTCACCATCCGGCGCTCCTGGGACGACTTCGTCGTGCGGGAGATCCCGCTGCACGAGCCGACCGGTGACGGGGACCACGCGCTGCTCGAGGTCGAGAAGCGGGGCGTGTCGACCGCCGCGGCGGTGCGCGACCTGTCGCGAGCGCTCGGCGTGCGGCCGAGCGACGTGGGCGTCGCCGGGCTCAAGGACACGCGCGCCGTCACGGTGCAGCGCGTCAGCGTGGAGCACGTCGATCCGGGCGCCGCGCTCGCGCTGGAGCTGCCCCGCGTGCGCGTCACCAACGCGTGGCGCACGCGCAGGAAGCTGCGCACGGGGCACCTCGCGGGGAACGCGTTCGAGCTGAAGCTGCGAGGGGAGGCCGCGGCCGACGTTCGGCTCCGCCTGCCCGACATGCGCGCCGTCCTGCCCGTGCTCACCGAACGCGGCATTCCCAACTACTTCGGCGCCCAGAGGTTCGGCATGCGCGCGGACAACCACCGGGTGGGGCGCGCCCTCCTGGCGGGCGACTTCGCGGAGGCTGCCGCGCTGATCGCGGGACGGCCGGAGCCCGGCGACGCGGGCGACATGCTGCGGGCGCGCGAGCTGTTCGACGCGGGCCGTTTCGCCGAGGCCGCTGGCGCGTGGCCGCGGGGCAACGCGGAAGCCGCGCGCGTGGCGCGCGCGAAAGCCTCCGGCCGCGACGACCGGGGCGCGGTCATGGCGACCGGCAAGAAGCTGCTCCGCTTCTACGTGTCGGCGCTCCAGTCGGCGCTGTTCAACGACGTGCTCGCCGCGCGCGTGGGGAGCCTCGACGCGCTCGAAGCGGGCGACGTGGCCTGGGTTCACGAGGGCGAGCGGGTCTTCCTGGTCGAGGATCCCGCGGGCGATACCGCTCCGGGAGACCCGGCGGGCGCGTCCGTCGCGGAACTCGCCGCGCGCGGCGAGATCTCGCCCACGGGGCCGCTGTTCGGGCCGCGCATGAAGGAGCCGGCCGGGGCGCAGGCCGCGCGCGAGGCCGCGGTTCTGGAGGGTGCCGGACTGGCCGCCGGCGACTTCGGCCGGCGCGGGCCGTGGGGGACGCCCGGGGGACGCCGGCCTCTGCGCGTCCCCGGCGTGACGTTCGACGTCGACGCCGGCGAGGACGAGACCGGGCCTTACGTGCGGCTGGCGTTCAGCCTGCCCCCGGGCGCGTACGCCACGGCGGTGCTGAGGGAGCTCGCCAAGGGGCACATGCACGTCGGCACGGCGCGCGAGTGGGAGGCGGGGCGGTGAGCGGGGGCGCGGTCGGGGTTGGCGCGGGCGCGGTCGGCGTGGGCGCGGTGATCTTCGACCTGGACGGGACCCTGTTCGAGTCGCAGCGCCTCTACGGGGAGGCGTACCAGGCCGCGGTGCTCCCGCTGCTGGAGAAGCCGCTCACGCGCGAGGACCTGATGCGCATCAACGCCCGCTCGGAGAGCGCGTTCTTCAACGCCGCGGTCCCGGAGCACCAGCGCGCGGCGGCGCGGCAGGCGTTCTGGCGCGAATACGACGCTCTCCACGAGTCGGCCTTCGGCGGCGTGTTCGACGGGGTCCGGGAGCTCCTCTCCGGGCTGGACGAGCGCGGCCTCAGACGCGGCATCGTGAGCGGCAAGTCGCGCGGCTCCTGGGAGATCACCTCGGCCCGCACGGGGCTCGATGGATTCCACGCCGTGGTGCTGGACGACGACGTGGAGCGGCCCAAGCCCGACCCGCAGGGCATCCTGCTTGCGGTGGAGCGACTGGAGCTCGCGGTGACCGAAGCGGTCTACGTTGGAGACACGGCCAGCGACATGGAGGCGGCGCTGGCCGCAGGGGTGCGGCCCGTGCTGGCCACCTGGGCCCCGGCCGAGGAAGGCCGGCGCCGACGCGCGCTGGACGCGGCGGACGCGGCCGGTGCGCCGGTGGCCGCCGAGCCCGCCGAGGTGGTGGAGATCCTGCTGGGGCGCTGACGGACTCGACGACGCCGAGAGACCGGGGAGGGTCCCAACCTCCCCTCTTCGCGATGTGCAACCAGTTCAAATCTTGAACGAGTTGCGATCTCCCCGCAGCGAGACCACACACGCCCCAGTCGATCGTCAGAGCGCGCGCAGATCGAGTCCAGGCACCTTTAGGACGGGGGGTCAACGTCCCTTTTTCGCGATGTGCAACTCGTTCGAATTTCGAACGAGTTGCTATCTGCCCGCGGAGAACCATCACGCGCCCAGGTCGGTCGTCGCGGGCGAAGAAGGCGCCCAGGCGAGCGCAGGCAGGGTGGGATCCATCGTCGCGGACCGGCCCGCGCCAGGCGCGCATAGATCGAGACCGCGCACTTTAGTAGGTTTCTGCGACGCCAGACCCGACCGGCGGCCGTGCGCCGCCGTCGCCAGATAGATCCAAAGAGAACCAGTCGCGGAGCTGCATGAGCACCATCGACGTCTCCTCCATCGACATCGTCAAACGCCCCGATCACGTCACGTTCGACGGCCGCGTGCTCTTCCTGGCCGACGACGCGGACCTGATCCGGCGCCAGCTCGACGGCGAGGACCTGCCTCTGACCGACGAGCTGCGGGCAAACCTGCGCGACCAGATCTCCACCGACGAGATCACCCCGGCCTACATCTGCTACTACTTCGACGAGACGCTGGGCCAGTTCCCCTACCTGGGCCTGCGCGCGGGTGGCGAAGCCCCCATCGCCCGGGGCACGGTCAAGAACGGTGGCTTCGTATGCTCGGTGAGCGGCAAGCGACGCGGCAAGGGCAGTTCGCGCGAGCAGTCGCCTTACGCCGAAATGATGGCCGGGATCCGCGTGGTGATCGCCGAGAACATCGAGCGGATCTACAACGAGAACTGCCAGAACCTGGGCATTCTCACCTCGACCGACTTCTCGCTGATCGACCGGATCCGCGCCGGCGAGCCGATCGCGCTGACCGAGTTCACCGACGGCAAGGACGGCATCACCCGCCAGATAATCGAATACGGGGGGCTGTTCGAGTTCAACGTCGCGCGCCTGCGCGGCGAGGCCGACATCCCGCGCATCGCGTCGCAGGGGGTGGAGGTGATCGCGCAGGGGGCGGAGGTGGCCGCGCAGGGGGCGGAAGGGGTCGCGCTCGGAGTGGCGTCGGCAGGCGCCTCCACCGCGGGCGGGAACGGCGCCCCGGCGGCGCCCCGCTCCATGACCGCGGCCGAGAAGATCTTCGCGCGGAACTGGGTGGTGGACGCGGCGAAGGGCGTCGATGGGGTGCCCTGGGTGCAGCCCGGCGATAGCGGCTTCGTGCGCACCGACTTCCGCTTCAGCCACGAGTACGTGACGCCCATGGCGGCGATCTTCTTCGAGGAGAAGCTGGGGGAGGACGCGCGCGTCACCGATCCCGACTCGGTGATCATGTTCCGCGACCACCTCACCTACCTGCACGAGGTGATGCCGCCCGAGCGCGTCCAGCTCGGCCTGCTGGACGTGGCGCGCATGCTCAAGGACAAGCAGCAGCAGTTCGCCGACAAGCAGGGCATCAAGCTGTACGGCGAGCGACTCGGGGCGAGGCTGGGCTCGGAGGCGATCTGCCACTCCAAGATGCTCGAGACCTACGCCGAGCCCGGCATGCTGATCGTAGGCACCGACTCGCACACGCCGCACTCCGGCGCGATCGGCTGCATTGCCTTCGGCGTCGGCACCACCGCGATCTTCAACTCCTGGATCACCAAGGACGTGCGCGTGCGCGTGCCCAAGTCCTTCAAGGTGGTGGTCAGCGGCGAGAAGCCGGACCACGTCACCGCCAAGGACTTCATGCTGGAGATCCTGCGGCACCCGTATGTGCGCGACGGGCACGCGATAGGCCAGATCATCGAGTACGCGGGCGAGGCGGTCCGGGCGCTGAGCGTGGACGAGCGCGCCACCATGACCAACATGGCCGCGGAAGTGGGCGCGTTCACCGGCATCGTCGCGCCCGACGAGAAGGCCGCGCAGTACCTGGTCGAGGAGCGCGGCATGGACCCCGACCGCGCCCGGGCGCTGTGCCAGGGCCTGGAGTCGGACGCCGGCGCCCAGTACGCCAAGGTCATCGAAATCGACGCCTCGGAGATCCGGCCGATGGTGGCGCTGCCCGGCGACCCCGGGAACGGCCTCTACATCGACGAGCTGGACGCCGAGCCCATCCGCATCGACGCCGCCTACGCGGGCTCCTGCACGGCGGGCAAGAAGGAGGACATGGACATGTACGCGTCGGTGCTCTCAGAGGCGCGCGCGCAGGGCCAGCGGGTACACCCCGACGTGCGCATGTACATCCAGTGCGGCTCGCAGGAGGTGCGGGGGTACTGCGAGGCCGAGGGCTACCTGGAGCTCTTCGAGCACATGGGCGCGGAGTTCATCGAGCCTGGCTGTGGCGCCTGCATCGCCGCCGGCCCCGGCACCAGCAAGACCGCCGACGAGGTCACCATCAGCTCGCAGAACCGCAACTTCCCGGGCCGATCCGGGCCCGGGCGACTGTACCTGGCGTCGCCGTACACGGTGGCCGCATCGGCGGTGGCGGGGCGCATCGTGGAGTGGAGGCGTGGGCAGGCGATCGAGGTGGGGGAGGCGGTGGGGGCGTGAGCGCCGAGGCGACCTGGAATGGGCTCATCGAGGAAAGATCAGGTGGAATCGCGTCCCGACAGGCGTGATTATCGGCTGGGCAGGCTGGGGGTCTCCGTGTCGGGCACGGACCCCATCCTGCCGTATCTGACGCAGGAGCTGCGACCTCTGCGGGTCGACCGCCTGGCGACCCGGCACCTGGACATCGAGTTCGCCTCCCCCCTGCCGGCATTGCGGGAGTACACCCTGCTGTCCCCGCTCGCAGTCGCGCGCGACGAGTACATCGCCCGCCACGGCGGCCTGGAGTACCACGTCTCGGGCGAGCCACCCGCCATCCGCGTGAGGATCCGGTCGCGGTCTCGGTTCTCCGCCGAGCGTCGGGTGCCGCACTGGATGCTGCGGGCCGGCAACTCGAACTATCTGCTGCCGTCGGAGAAGGTCACGAAGAACTTCATGTACAACGTCTTCGACCACCTGACGCAGATCGCCGGCCTCGCGTTGGGTCAGTCGTACGTCCACGCGAGCAGCTTCGAGCGCGACGGGCGGGCCGTGGCCGTCGTCGCCTGGGGTGGCGTGGGAAAGACCTCGTCCATGCTGAAGTTGGTCACCGAGAGCGGCTGGCGGTTCCTGAGCGACGACCTCGCCCTGGTCGATGACGAAGGCGTCCTGTGGCGTACGCCCAAGCGGCTCCAAGTGTACGCGTACAACGTCGAGGGCCAGCCGGAACTCTGCGGTGCCCTCATGCGCGGACGCTCGCCCGTCGATCGCGCCAACTGGCGGCTCCGCGCCCGGATGCTGGGCCCCGACCGCGTTCGCCGCCGCGTATCGGCCGAGCAGCTCCTCGGCCCCGACAGGGTGGCAAAGCAGGGACGACTGTCCGAAGCGCTGTTCATGGAGCGGGCCGACGTCGCGCAGGTCACGTGCTCGCCGCTGGACACGGAGGGCCTGGTCCGGCGCGCCGCGGCCACGCTGCTCAGGGAGACTCAGCCGATGGCGGATCTGGTGGCCGCGATGCACAGCGGCGGCTGGACCCCGGTCCTGCCCGGCATCGAGCGATTCATGGAGGACACTCGCGCCGTCCTGAGGCGCGGCTTCGACGGCGTTCCGGCGCACCTGGTGCGCGTGCCGCTCGACGCCGGACCGGATCAGCTGGCCGACTTCCTGACGGAGTTCCTCGATGCGGATCGAGCCGCGTTCGAAGTCAGCCCATGACGGTCGGCGGATCGGGCCGACTGGCCATCTCGAAGCGATGCAATTAATATGATCGTATGAACAAATTCGTGATCACATTAATGCCATCACATCCTTGAACTCCTTCAGGCCCGGTTTTCTCGAGTCGCACCCCATCTCTCCCTCTCTCCTCAGCGCTGTTCGCGCCATCGGCGAGCATCGCGGCAGGGAGCAGCTCCACGAGACCCGGGCGCCGGAAGTGCTGGAGACGCTGCGGGAGGCGGCGCTCATCGCCAGCACCGAGTCCTCCAATCGGATCGAGGGGGTGAGCGCGCCGCACGAGCGGATCGAGGACTTGGTCGTCCGCGGGGACCGCCCGCGCAACCGATCCGAACAGGAGATAGCCGGCTACCGGGACGTGCTCGCCACGATACACGCGAACTGGGCGCACATGGAGTTCACTCCTGGACTGGTTCTGCAGCTCCACCGAGACCTATACCGGTTCGTGCCCGGTCGTGGAGGACACTGGAAGACGGCCCCAAACCAGATCACCGAGACGCTCCCTGACGGCACGGTGCGGGTCCGGTTCGATCCCGTCCCGCCGCACCGTACGGCGGCCGCGATGGAGACCCTTCACGAGCGGTTTCACGTCGAATGGGAGTCCGGTGCGATCGAGCCGCTTCTGCTGATCGGTGCGTACGTGCTCGACTTCCTCTCCATCCATCCGTTCCTGGACGGCAACGGCCGCATGGCGCGGCTTCTCACGCTCCTACTTCTCTACCGGGCCGGGTACGGCGTCGGGCGCTACATCAGCCTGGAGCGAGTGGTCGAAGACACTCGCGACGGATACTACGAGGCGTTGTTCGCCTCCTCCCAGGATTGGCACGAAGGGAAGCACTCTTTGCTACCCTGGTGGGAATACTTCCTCGGCGTGGCGGTGCTGACAGCGTATCGTGTCCTGGACGAGCGCGTCGGCGCGATCACGTCCAGGCGAGGCGCCAAGCGGCAGATGGTGATGGCGGCCATCCATAGGCTCCCCGAGACCTTCAGCTACGCGGAGGTCGCGCGCGCCTGCCCCGGCGTCAGCCGCCCGACGATTCAGCGCGCTCTTCGGTCGCTGAGGGATGATGGGGAGATCCAGCTCCTTCGGAGGGGGCGCGACGCGACGTGGGCGAAGCGGCCAAGCGAATGACGTTTCCGCGGAAACGTCAGGGCGCGGCTGACCCTGGGCCCACAGCGCCCTGCCGAGCCTCTTCCACCACGGAGGTGATCACCTCCGGCAGGACGAGTTTGAAGTCGATCGCCGCG
>JBDLIA010000121.1 GCA_039715185.1 Gemmatimonadota bacterium | reverse complement strand
CGGGTGCGCGAGCTCTACTACGAGATCGCGTACCTGGACCGGGCCACGGCGACTCTGCGCGACACGCGCGAGCTGCTGCGGGGATTCCGGGAGGTGAGCGAGAGCCTGTACGCGGTGGGCGACGGGCTTCAGGCGGACGTGCTCCAGGCGCAGATCGCCGTGGCGGAAACCACGGGCGATCTGACGCTCTTCGAGGAGCGCCGCACCGCCACGTTGGCCCGTCTGAACGCGCTCCTGGGCCGCGGGCCCCAGGAGGATCTCGGCGCGGTGGAGCTGCCGCCGACCGGAGGCCCGTTGCCGCCGACCGAGGAGCTCATGGCGCGGGCCGCGGTGGCCCGGCCCGCGCTGGCGGCCGCACGCGAACGGATCCGTGCCGCCGAAGCGGCGCGACGGGGCGCCGACCTCAACGCGAAGCCGGACATCTCGCTGATGGCTGCCTACGGCCATCGCTCCGGGTTCGCCGACCTGGCGTCCATTTCCGTCGGCGTCAGCCTGCCCCTCTTCAGCGGCTCCAAGCAGCAGCCCATGCGTCGCGAGAGCGAGGCCGTGCTGCGGCTGCGCGAGGCCCAGGAGCTCGAGCTCCTGAACGAGACCTTCGCCCGGCTCACGGAGCTGCGCGCCGCGGCCGATCGAGCGCTCGAGCTGGAACGCCTGTATGGCACGTCCATCCTGCCTCAGGCCCGGGCGGCCGTGGCAGCCGCGCTCTCCGAATACCAGGTCGGGCGGGTCGACTTCATGACGCTTCTGAACATGCAGATGACGGTCAACCGCTTCGAAATAGAGCGGCTGAGGCTGTCCGCTGACAACCATATCGCCGTGGCCGGGATCGAGGCATTCCTCGACGGCCGGCTGGAGGAGACGGCCCCATGAGCAACCTTCGCGCGACGCTTCCGAAGCTCGCCCTCTGGCTGATGCCCGCCCTGGCAGCCTGCGGCGGGGACACCCGCCCCCCGGCCGGCGAACAGGAGATGGCCGGCGTCGAATCGGAGGGCATGGACACGTCCACCGGGGAGGTGGACCACACTCAGCACGGCGCGGGTGCGCCGGGCACGCGCGAGCCGGTCATGCTCACGGCCGAGCAGGAACGCGCGCTCGGCGTGACCTACACCGTCGTCCGGCGCATGCCGCTGGAGCGAGCCATTCGCACCGTGGGCCGGATCGAAGCGGCGGAGTCCGCCGAGGCCACGGTTACGCCCAAGGTGGACGGCTTCGTGGAGAAGCTGTTGGTCGGGACCACCGGAGAAAGCGTCCGCCGCGGGCAACCACTCCTGACCCTCTACTCTCCCGCGCTGGTCGCCGCGCAGGAGCAGTTGCTGACCGCCCTGCGGCTGGCCGAGCAGGTTGACACGTCGGCCACGGAAGCCTACCGGAGTGCGCAGGCGATGCTCTCCGCGGCGCGCCGCCGACTGGACTTCTGGGACATCACGACGGGGCAGATCGACCGGCTGATCGAGTCGCGCGAGGTGCGGCGCACCCTCACCCTGGTCTCGCCCGTGAACGGCGTCGTGCTGGAGAAGCCGGTGGTGGAAGGCCAGCGGGTAGAGCCAGGCACGCTGCTCTACCGCCTCGCCGACCTCTCCGTCGTCTGGGTCGAGGGCGACGTCTTCGAGCAGGACCTGCAGCTCATCCGCGAGGGGACCCCGGCGCACATCGAGGTCTCCGCCTACCCGGGCGAGCACATCATGGGACGGGTCGCCTTCGTGTACCCGACGGTGGACGTCCAGACCCGCACGAACCGAGTGCGGGTCACCCTGGCCAACCCCGAACTCCGGCTCAAGCCGGGAATGTTCGTGACGGTGTTCTTCGACGTCGTGATCGGGGACGACGTGCTGGCGGTGCCGCTGGACGCCGTCATCGTCACCGGGGAGCGCAACCTGGTCTTCGTGCACGAACCCGACGGAACGCTCCGTCCGCAGCAGGTCGTGCTCGGCCAGGCCGCGGGCGGCCACGTCCAGATCCTCTCCGGTCTGGAGGAAGGAACGGAGGTCGTGGGTTCGGCCAACTTCCTCGTGGACGCGGAGTCCCGACTGGGCGGGAGCGGCGGCATGCCCGGGATGCAGGACCGCTCGGGGATCGAGCCCGACACCGCGGCCGCCGCGCAGGGCGCGGGCGACTCGGCCCACGACGGCGGCAGTCACAATGATTAGCCGGATCATCGAGTGGTCGGTCCGGAATCCACTTCTGGTGATCATCGCCTCGTTCGCGATCATCGGTGGCGGCCTGTGGGCCATGGTCAACACCCCGCTCGATGCCATCCCGGACCTGTCGGACGTGCAGGTCATCATCCAGACCGACTTCAGCGAACAGGCGCCCCAGATCGTGGAGGATCAGGTCACCTACCCGATCACGACCGAGATGCTGAAGGTGCCCGGTGCCCAGGTGGTACGCGGCTTCAGCTTCTTCGGGCTCAGCCTGGTCTACGTGATCTTCGAGGACGGGACCGACATCTATTGGGCGCGCTCGCGCGTGCTGGAGTACCTGAACGGCATTCGGCCCATGCTGCCCGAGGGGGTGGAGCCGACGCTCGGCCCGGACGCGACGGGTGTGGGTTGGGTCTTCCAGTACGTGCTGGAATCCGACGACATGGACCTGGCCGAGCTGCGCAGCCTGCAGGACTGGTACCTGCGCTACCAGCTCACTTCGGTCCCGGGGGTGTCCGAGGTGGCCAGCCTGGGCGGCTTCGAGCGCCAGTACCAGGTCGAGGTGAACCCCGAGCGACTACGCGCCTTCGACATCCCGGTGACCCGGGTCGTCGAGGCCATCGGCTCGCACAACGTCGACATCGGCGCCCGCGTGCTGGAGATGGGCGGGCGCGAGTACATGATCCGCGGCCTGGGCTATCTGGGCGGGATCGAGGACATCGAGAACGTGGCGGTGGGCGCGACCGCGAACGGCACCCCGATCCGCGTGGCCGACGTGGCCAGCGTTCAGCTAGGCCCGGCGCCCCGGCGCGGGGCGGCGGACCTGAACGGTCGCGGTGAGGTCGTGGCCGGGATCGTGATCATGCGCTTCGGCTCGGACGCCTACGGCACGATCGGGCGGCTCAAGGAAAAGCTGGAAGAGATACGGGCCGGGCTGCCGGAGGGCGTGCGGCTACGCACGACGTACGACCGGTCCTCGCTGATCGAGCGCGCCATCGGCAACCTCCGGGAGAAGCTCCTGGAGGAGTCGCTGATCGTGGCGCTGGTGGCGATTCTGTTCCTGCTCCACTTCCGCTCGTCGCTCGTGGCGATCATCACGCTGCCGCTGGGCATCCTCATCTCGTTCATGGTCATGCGGGTCATCGGGGTGAACGCCAACATCATGAGCCTGGGCGGGATCGCGATCGCCATCGGCGCCATGGTGGACGCCTCGATCGTCATGATCGAGAACATGCACAAGCACCTGGAGCGCAAGGGTCCGGGGGCGGACCGCTGGGAGGTGGTGCTGGAGAGCACGAAGCAGGTGGGCCCGCCCCTCTTCTTTTCGCTCCTGATCATCACCTTCAGCTTCCTGCCCGTGTTCGCGCTCGAGGCGCAGGAGGGACGTCTCTTCAAGCCGCTGGCGTACACCAAGACGTTCGCCATGGCGGGCGCGGCGCTGCTCTCCATTACGCTTGTGCCCGTGCTCATGGGGTATCTGGTGCGCGGCAACATCCGTCCCGAATCCCGGAACCCCATCAGCCGGGTCCTGCAGGCGATCTACCGGCCGGTCATCCGGGGCGTGACGCGCCGGCCCTGGGCCGTGGTTCTCGCTTCGGTCGTCATCATGGGCGCGACGGTCCTTCCCTGGCGGCGTCTGGGTAGCGAGTTCATGCCCCCGCTGCACGAGGGATCCATCCTCTTCATGCCCACCACGGTCCCCGGGGCGTCGATCCAGCAAGCTCGGGAGATCATGCGCATGCAGGACAGCATCCTGGCCGGCTTCCCGGAGGTGGAGACGGTGTTCGGCAAGGCCGGTCGCGCCGAAACCGCCACCGACCCGGCCCCGCTCGATATGTGGGAGACCACCATCGAGCTGAAGCCCGAGGAGGAATGGCGAGCGGGCCTCACCTACGAGGAGCTCGTCAACGAGATGGATCGGGCGGTCCAGTTGCCCGGCGTCACGAACGCCTGGACCATGCCGATCAAGGGCCGCATCGACATGCTGGCCACCGGCATCCGTACGCCCGTCGGAGTCAAGATCTTCGGGCCGGACCTGGAGGTCCTGCAGTCGCTGGGCGAACGGGTCGAGCAGATCGTCGGAGGGGTGCCGGGGACCCGGAGCGCCTTCGCGGAACGGGGCGTGTCCGGTTACTACGTCGACATAAACATCGACCGAGCGGAGGCCGCCCGCTACGATCTCAACGTGGGCGGGATCCACCAGGCCATCATGGCCACGGTGGGCGGGGTGAATGCCGCCACCACGGTTGAGGGGCGAGAGCGCTACAGCGTGAACGTCCGCTACCCGCGTGAGCTGCGCGACGACGTCCAGAAGATCCGCGACGTCCTCGTGCCAGCGCCGAACGGCGCCCAGATACCCCTCGGTCAGGTGGCCTCGGTCGAGGTGCAGCAGGGTCCGATGGCGGTGAAGACCGAGAACGCCTTCCCCATGACCACCGTGTTCGTCGACATCGGCGAGCGCGACGTGGGGGGCTACGTGGAGGAAGCCCGGGCCGCGGTGGCCGCCCAGCTCTCCCTTCCGGCCGGCTACACGCTGGAGTGGAGCGGTCAGTACGAGTTCATGCAGCGCGTGCGACAGAAGATGCGGGTGGTCGTGCCCCTGACGCTCGGCATCATCTTCCTGCTGCTCTTCCTGAACTTCGGGCGCGTGTCCGAGTCGCTCATCGTCATGCTGACGCTGCCTTTCGCGCTGGTCGGGGGCATCTGGTTCCTCTGGCTCCTGGGCTACAACACCAGCGTGGCCGTATGGGTAGGCCTCATCGCGCTCGCGGGTGTGGCCGCCGAGATCGGCGTCGTGATGCTGATCTACCTCGATGAGGCCTTCTACGGGCGTAGGGACCGGGGCGAAATGCGTACCGCCGACGACGTCTCGGCGGCCGTCATCGAGGGCACGTGCGAGCGGCTGCGTCCCATAGTCATGACGGTGCTGGCCATCACGGCCGGCCTCATGCCGATCCTGTTCGGCCACGGCACCGGGGCGGACGTCATGAAGCGAATCGCGGCGCCGATGGTGGGCGGCATGGTGAGCGCCACCGTCTTGACGCTGGCGGTGCTGCCGGCGGTCTACCAGATCTGGCGCCGGCGTCAGGTGCGCAGGGAGGGATAGATGGACCACGAACACCACGCCGACCATCACCGGATGATGGCGGAGGACTTCAAGCGCAGGTTCTGGATCTCCCTGGTCCTCTCCCTTCCGGTGCTGGCGCTGGCGCCGCTCATCCGGGGCGCCCTGGGGCTTCAGGACGCGCTCTCCTTTCCGGGAGATCGCTGGGTCCAGGCGGCCTTCGCCACGGCGGTCTACGGGTACGGCGGCTGGCCTTTCCTGAAGGGGCTCTTCGACGAGCTCCGCGAGCGCCAGCCCGGCATGATGACGCTGATAGGGCTGGCCATCTCCGTGGCCTTCGCATACAGCGTGGCGGTCGTCGCGGGGGTGCCTGGGAAGACCTTCTTCTGGGAGCTGGCGACCCTGGTCGACATCATGCTCCTGGGTCACTGGATCGAGATGCGCTCGGTGCTCGGCGCGTCCCGAGCGCTCGAGTCGCTGATCGAGTTGATGCCCGACGTCGCGCACCGGATTCTCGCGGACGGCGCGGTGGAAGACGTGCCGCTGGCCGAGCTCCGGTCGGGCGATCGGGTGCGCGTGAAGCCCGGCGAGAAGGTCCCGAGTGACGGCGTGGTCCGGGACGGCGGGAGCGGCGTGAACGAGTCCATGCTCACCGGGGAGAGTCGCCCGGTATCCAAGAAAGCCGGCGACGAGGTGATCGGGGGCTCGGTCAACGGCGAGGGATCGCTAGTGGTGGAGATCACCGGGACCGGCGAGGAGAGCTACCTCAATCAGGTCGTGGAGCTCGTGCGCCGGGCGCAGGAGAGCCGCTCGCGAAGTCAGGACCTGGCCGACCGCGCCGCCCGTTGGCTCGCCGGATTGGCCATCACCGCCGGCGCGCTGACGCTGGTCGCGTGGCTCGCGTTCGGCTTCGAGTTCTCCTTCGCCCTGGAGCGAATGGTGACCGTGATGGTCATCACCTGCCCGCACGCGCTGGGCTTGGCCGTGCCGCTCGTGGTCGCCGTCTCGACGAGTCTTTCGGCCAGGCAGGGACTCCTCATTCGAGACCGGGCCGCCTTCGAGCGTGCGCGCGATCTGGACGCCGTGGTCTTCGACAAGACCGGCACGCTCACCGAGGGGCGCTTCGGCGTGGACGCCGTCCGCGCCGAGCCCGGGATCGACGAGGACGAGCTGTTGCGCCTGGCCGCGGCGGTGGAGGTGCACTCCGAGCACCCGATAGCGGTCGGCATCGTCTCCGAGGCCGCCAGCCGCGAGCTCGGGATTCCCGATTCGGAGGGCTTCCGCTCCGCCACCGGGCGCGGAGTCGAGGCCCGGGTGGAGGGGCACTCCGTGCGCGTCCTGAGTCCGGGAGGAGCCGCAGGCGCCGGATTCGCCATCCCCGAGTCCGACGAGCTGGCGGTGGGCGGACGGACCGTCGTCTACGTGGTCCGCGACGACGAGTTGGTGGGAGCCATCGCCCTGGCCGACGTCCTCCGCGAGGAATCCCGCGCCGCGGTGGCCGAGCTGCAGTCGCTGGGCCTCAGGGTCCTCATGCTGACCGGGGACTCGAGCGAAGTCGCCGAGTCGATCGCATCCCGCCTGGGGCTCGACGAGGTCTTCGCCGAGGTGCTGCCGGACGAAAAGGCCGACCGGATCCGGGAGCTCCAGGAGCGCGGTCTCAAGGTCGCCATGACCGGGGACGGCGTGAACGACGCACCCGCGCTGGCCACGGCGGACGTCGGCATCGCCATCGGCGCCGGGACCGACGTCGCGGTGGAATCGGCCGACATCGTCCTGGTCCGGTCGGATCCCCGGGACGTCTCGGCGCTCCTCGACCTGGCGGGAAAGACCCATCGGAAGATGGTCCAGAACCTGTGGTGGGCCTCCGGCTACAACATCGTCGCGATCCCACTCGCGGCGGGCGTATTGTACGGCTGGGGCGTCCTCCTGAGTCCCGCGGTCGGCGCGATCCTGATGTCACTTTCGACCGTCGTCGTGGCGATAAACGCCCGACTCATGGAAGC
>JBDLIA010000120.1 GCA_039715185.1 Gemmatimonadota bacterium | reverse complement strand
AGCTCCCGGTAGCCTTCCGGTACCTCGTCCGAGCCTGACAGGAAGATGCGCGGCTCACGGCCCAGTATCTCGCGCCGCAGGCTGAACTCGACTTCGCGCAGGCCTTCGACGATCGCTTCGTGCAGCCGTGCGACTTCGTCTGGGTCGTTGTAGACCCGCTGACGGTCCAGCGCACGCATAGCGGCGATCACGGCGTCCAGGTCGCTGGCGTCGACCCCGGCTTCCTCCAGAATCTCGCGCAGGGCCTCGGCATCGGCCCGCCGCTCACCCAACTCGCGGCGGAACTGGCGTGCCTCGTCGGGCGAAAGCCTCCCACCGCCCGGGCGGCCGGACTGGGCACCCGGCGCGAACCCCTCTCCGCCCGCCTGACCACCCGGCTGCGGCTGCCCGCCGGGCTGACCCTGTTGGCCGGGCTGCTGGCCCTGCTCGCCGCGCTCGCCTTGCTGCTGGCCGCGGTTGCGGTTCGGGTCCAGCCTGCGGCCCAGAGATTCGGCATCGGCGCGAAGTTCGCCGGCCCGGTCCAACGCTTCCTGCGAGCGGTCCTCGGAGCCCTCGCCGGTCGCCGCCAGGGCGCGCTCCAGACGTTCCTCCAGCGACTCCAGGTCGGTGCGGATCTGCTCCTCCTGCAGCCGCGACTGAGCCGTGTCGATTCCCAGCAGGCCCGACGAATATCGAATGCGCTCTTTGAGGCGGTCCCTGCGGATCCCACCCGCGGCTTCAGACAATCGCTCGGCGGCATCGCGGTCCTCGCGGCGAAAGTCGGCGGCCAGTCTGTCGAGTGACTGCTCCAGGCTCTCGGCTTCGTCGGCCATGGCGGTCTTCCGCTCCTGCAGACGGCGCCGGGTCTCGGCATCCTCGGTCCCCGGTCCGACGGACTCGGCGTCTCTTTGCACGCGCTCCTGCTCAGCGCGCAGCTGTCTGGCGCGGTCCAGGGCGCTCTCTGTGTCAGCGGAGAGGCGGTCGGACTGCGCCCGTTCCAGGCGGCGACGCGCCTGATCCAGCCGCTCGAGCGCCCGGCCCGCGTCGGCGGCACCGCCGGCGCCCGACTGCGTGGCTGACTGCCGCATGGCCTCGGCGGCTTCGCGCATCTGCTCGGCCACCCGGTCCAGTTCGGGAGATCGGCGTTCACGGGCCAGCCGCTCCAGCTGCCGCGCTGCTTCCTCGGTTTCTTCGGCCAGGTCGCGCTGCTGCTCGCCTCCGCCACCGCCCCCACCGGCCTGCTGCTGCGCCGCCTCCCGGCGCCGGCGTTCGGCCTGCTGCTCCTGCCTGCGCGCCAACTGCCTCAGCTTCTCCAGCGCCTCGTCCACCTGCTGCTGGGCTTGCTCCTCCTGGCCGCGCTGCACCGTCTCGTACTGATTCTTGAGCTTGTCCAACTCCAGTTCGAACAAGTCCGCCAGATCCTCGGCTGTCGACTGCCCGCCTCCGCCCTGGCCCTGCTGGCCCTGCGCGATCTGAATCTCCTCGAACGCGTCCTCAGCCCGCTGCAGATGCTTGAGGGCCTCCTGCTCCGGGCTCAGCGCGTCCCGCACGCGCGTCTCCCGCAAGATCTCCAGAGCACGGTCCATGGCTTCCATTGCCTTGGGAAGCGCCTCGGCGATGATCCCGAAGCCGGGATCGCTGTCGGCGATGCCGCGCGACACCATCTGCTGATGCAGCCGCTCGACCTGCTCGCGCAGCCGCTCCTGGCTCAGAGTGATCGTCACCGCATTCTCGGAAAACTCACCCGTCTCGTATGACTCCCGGTCCCGGTTGAGGTTGAAGGTGGCCGAGATTATCTGGCGCTGAAGCAGCGACAGGGCTGTCTGCGGACCGCCTCCACCACCACCGCCTCCCGGCGGCCCCTGCTCGGCCTGCCGGAATTCGCGCCTGAAGGGCCGCACCTGAACGAAGTACATGTCGCTGATGGCAGGCGAGGCGCCGTCGATCCGGTTCCCGTCCCGGGCCACAGCGTAGTAGGAGACGAAGTCACCCGTCTCCAGGCCCAGCTCTTCGAGGAAGAATGTGTGGCCCGCCGTGACTTCACGTCCCGCAGCGCCGCCCGAGACCAGGCTCAGCGTGTCTTCGTCCTGCCCGTTGACGGAGTAGACGAGGTCTAGCGTCCGGATGCCGTAGTCGTCCTCGGCGTGGGCTTCGACGTAGACCTCTTCGATGGAGCTGGCGCGGGTGTCGCGCCCCGGCGTCCGGAACGATACGGAGGGCGGCAGGTCGGCCAGCACGTCGATCGTGAAGTGCGGTGAAGACTCCACGCGCTCCCCGCTGTCACGCAGCAGTTCGATCCAGTAGAACCCGGGCTCGCCGACCGTGAACTCGCCCAGAAGCTGGCCCGTCTCGGCCACCGTAAGATCGGACTCGGTACCGTCTACGACTACCACCCCGCCCGGAGTGGGGATCGTGGAAGTGGCGCGCAGAATCACGCGTGTGCCGCGCAGGGCAGCCACGTCGCCGCCGTCTTCCACGATGCGGGGCGGCAGGCCCGTGTAGGCTGGGAAGCGGTACTCGAGCTGCAGCTGGTCCACGAAGGGCAGGTCGGCCACCGCGATCCGGAAGCTCTCCGACTGCACGCCGGAGGAGCGGACGAAGTATTCCGCCTCCTCTCCGAGGCCCAGCAGCATGGCCTCGAAGCCGCCGCTGTCGGCCGGAATCATGGACAGAGGCCGAGCCTCGGTGTCCGACTCGTAGCGCACGAACAGCTCGGCATCGGCGGACTCGAAGCCGACGAGGTTGGCGCGAATGCTGGCGTCGGCGCCGCGCACGATCGTCGTGTCGCCGGGCTGCACGTCTATGGAGAAGGGGTTCAGCTCGGCCGCGGCCCGCGTCGGGGTGAGCACGGCGAGGGCGCCCTGCCTGAGGCTTAGCGGCGAGATGGCGTACAGGCCGGCCAAGAGGATCGCCACGCCGGCCAGGGCTCCGCCTGCGCGGCGGATGGCGGTCCGGTCGATGCGGCGGCCGAACTCTACGGCCTTGGCCCGCCGGACGGCTGAGTCGATCAGGCCGTCCACCAGACTGGAATCGGCTTCGGAGGCTGAATCTCCGGCCGCAGCTGCGGACGACGGCGCTCCCGCTTCCAGCGCGGTCAGGACGGCGCCCTCCACATCGGGCTCGTTCTCCGCCAGGTACAGCGCCACGCGCTCGTCCGTCACCTTCCGCAGCAGAGGCCACACCATGAGCCACAGCGTCAGGCCACCGATGATCGCCCAGCTCAGGATGCGGAAGATCAGAACGGAGGACTCGGAGAACCGGCTCGCCGTGATCCCCCAGGCCGACAGTGCCAGCGCCAGCCCGGCGACCGCGCCTACGATGACGGCTCCCCGTAGCACTCGGCCGGCGCGCCAGCGCCTGCGGACACCGCCTACAAGGCGCAGAATCTCGCCGTAACTGGATGCGCGTGTCGTCTTCATGACCCCTCCCTAACGCCCCTCGGTGACACCCGGTTTGAAATAACAGTTTCCGCGATCAGCAAAACGAACGCGCCCATAAGTAGATAGCGCCACAGAGACTGACGCTGTTCCCGGTCAGCGGACGTTATGCCCGCCTGCTCCACGGACAGGTCGCCGTCCCGCTCGTCGGCCCTGAGCGAGGCCGCGAACTCTTCCACGTCCAGGGCGGCCAGCTCGGACTCTGTCCGGTTCGCGTTGACCGCCACGGCCAGGCCTTCGCCCGGACCCGACCCCGGCACCCGAAACTCATAGAAGCCCTGCTCGGCCAGTTCCAGGAAACCTGGCTCGGCGGATCGGTCCAACTGGTCGCCGCCAGGTGCCAGCACGGCCCTGTCCGTCAGGCTCTCGTCTTCGCCCAGGCCCGGAAACTGAGCCTCGATCAGGTCGGCGTCGGCCAGATCCATAATCTGACCTGCCGTGAACCAGGGTGAGGCTGCGCGCCGGTTCTCCAGATGGCGCGACAGCTGATGGACGAGCGGCAGAAAGACGGGCTGCAGAGCCACGTCGTTCCACGTGGCGTCCAGCGTGCTGGTCCAGATAAGCACCCGTCCCCGGCCATAGCGATGCTCGATCAGGGCCGGACTTCCGTCGTCAAAGCGGGCCAGCACCCGCGGGCCTCGCGCGCCTGATGCGGAGCCAGCGCGGGCCGCGGCTCCGGTCGCGCCAGCCGTTTCCGAAGGCACGAACGCCCGCGTGCGGAAAAAGCGGCCGCTGGCCAGGTCGCCGCTCTGCGCGCCGGCGAAAATCTCGAACACCGGATGGCTGTAGTCCACGAAGCCCAGACGGAGCTCGCCGCCCGTCGGATCGGTGACGCGTCCCGGCGTGCCGCCCAGCCATGACGCGTCCTCGGGGCCCCAGCGGCTGCGAGGCCCGAGCGCCACGAGCAGGCCGCCGCCGCTCTCCACGAAGCCTTGAAGCGCGTTCCGGCCCGCGCCCGTGGGCAGCTCCGAGCCGTGCAGGACCGCGAACGAGCGCCCGGCCAGGTCGGCCGCCGACAGGCGCGAGGCGGTGACCTGATCGACCCGCATGTTCACGTCGTCAGAGATCTCCAGCGCACGCCGCAGGTAGAGACTCGAGCCGCGCGAGCTCACGATCAGGGCCGACACTCTGGGGCTGGGTGAGACCACGAAGTTGAGCTGGTCGTCCGCGCTCAGCGGATCGGGCGTCAGACTAACGGTGCCCCGCATACCGGCGGCGGACACCGTGAAGGGCGGAAAGGCGAGGCTCTTCACCTCGCCGGCTTCCAGCTCCACGCTCTCACGGCCGATCTCCACTCCGCCCACGTTGAGAGACACGTCCACGCTGGCCGCGTCAGCCACCGCGGCCGACACGGTCGCCGTAGCCCGCACCCGCTCCTGGTTTTGGAAGCGCTGCCGAGCCAAAGCGACGGACCGCAGCACCGCGTTTGGCTCGTCTCCGTCACCCACCTGTAGCGGCCGGATCTCGGTTCCGGGCGGCATCTGATCGAAGTCCGCCGCCTGCCAGTCGCCGCGCTGAAAGTCGCTGATCACGATCAGTTCGCGGTTGGCGTACTGCGACACGTCGAGCACGGAGCGGGCCAGGCGAAGGGCCGGCCCGTAGGCAGTGAGCAGCGATCCGGGCGCACCGGCCAGAGCGGCCGTAAGCGCGGCTGGATCGGGCGACGAACGCACGGCCAGCCGGGCTCCCTCGTCGAACAGCACCAGGCTGGCGCGGTCGCCGTCTCGCATTCCGCTTACCGCGTCTCGGGCCTCGGCCAGAGCCTCATCCCAGCGCCCCTCGTAGCCCATGCTGTACGACTGATCGAGCAGGATCACCGTTTCGGTTGGCCCCGGGCCGCTGGCCGCACCCAGATCCGAGTCCTCGAACAGAGGACGGGCGAAAGCCAGGGCCAGAAGGGCGAAGGCCAGCAGACGGGCCAGGAGCAGCGGCCAGTGATGTACGCGCTGTTTGCGCGTGACCTTCACCGGCAGATCCTCCAGAAACATCAGAGACGGAAAGCGGACCACGTTGCGCTTGGTCTTGTGCGTCAAATGGATGAGGACCGGAATGGCCAGGGCCACGGCGCCCAGGAGAAAGGCCGGACCGAGAAAACCGAGGCCCATCAGCGGCTTCCCAACCGGCTCGCGATCGGCCGAAGTCCGGCGACGCGCATGCTAGCGCAGCCTCATGAAACGCTGACGCGCGGTCAGGTACTGGAAAAGCGCCTCGCCGATGGGGCGGTCGGTGCGGACCAGCTCGTAGTCTATCCGGCCACCGGTCAGCTCCTCGCGCAGCCGCTCTGTATGCGCCGACATGAGCTGCTGATAGCGATCCCGGAACTCCTCGGGCACTATCTGCCGCTGCGCGCCGGACTCCAGGTCCTCGAAGCGCGTCGGCCGGTCGTAGGGCAGATCCAGCTCGGCTCCGTCCAGGACGTGGAAGGCGATTACGTCGTGGCCGCCCGTGGCCAGCCGCTTTAGCGAGGCGCCGAGACGCTCTGTCTCCTCATAGAAGTCGGAGATGACAACCAGGATTCCGCGCCGTCTGAGGCGCGCGGCCACGGCGTCAACGGCGTATGCGAACGAGCCGCCGCCTTCGGGCCCGGCCCGGTCCAGCGCGGCGAGGACCAACTCCAGGTGGCCGGCCGCGGCCGGCACATAGTCCCGCAGCTCACCGCCTACCAGCGCGCCGCCCACCCGGTCACCCTGACGGCGCGACAGGGTCGCCAGGCAGGCGCCCAGGATGGCCCCGTAGCGCAGCTTGGACAGGCTGCCCGAAGCGAAACCCATGGAGGCCGAAGTGTCCAGGACGACGACCAGATTGGCGTTGGTCTCGGCCTCGAAGCGCTTCACGTAAAAGCGGTCCGTCCGCGCGTAGAGCTTCCAGTCCAGATTGCGGATGTCGTCGCCGGGCATGTAGGCCCGGTGCTCGGCGAAATCGATCGACAGGCCGAGGTAGGGAGACCGGTGCAGGCCCTGGATGAATCCGTCCACGACGGTCCGGGCCAGCAGCTCCAGGTTCTGGATACGGCCCAGAACCTCCGGATCTGCCAGATGGGCGCTTCTCGCCCCGGCCGCCGAGCGGCCGGCCGGTCTCGCGGTCAGGGCCATGCTACATCCCTGATGAGGGCTGCGGCACTGCCTCGAGCAGGTTCTCGACGAGGCGGTCGGTGGTCATGCCCTCCGCGTCGGCGTGGAAGTTGGTCAGCACGCGGTGCCGGAGAACCGGCGCCGCCAGCGCCCGCACGTCCTCGAACGTCACGTGATAGCGCCCGCGCGTGATGGCGCGCGCCTTTCCGCCCAGAATCAGGTACTGAGCCGCCCTGACCGACGCGCCGTAGGCGACCCACTTCTTGATGAATTCCGGCGATCCGTTGGGATTCGGGCGGCTGGTCCGCACTAGCTGTACGGCGTACTTGAGCACCTCTTCGGCAACCGGCACGCGCCGGATCAGCTCCTGAAACTCGATCAGATCCCTGGCGCCGATCGTGTGCGAGTAGTCCTCCACGATCGGACTCGTCGTGGCCCGCACGACCTCCAGCTCTTCGTCCTCCGGAAGATGGTCGATTCGAATCTCGAACATGAAGCGGTCCAGCTGCGCCTCGGGCAGCGGATACGTGCCCTCCAGTTCGATCGGGTTCTGCGTCGCGAACACGTAAAACGGCTCCTCGAGCTGATACGTCTCGCCCTGCACCGTGACGCGGTGCTCCTGCATGGCCTCCAGCAGCGCCGCCTGCGTCTTGGGCGGCGTCCGGTTGATCTCGTCGGCCAGCACGATGTTGCTGAAGATCGGACCGGGCTGGAACACGAGGTCACGATCGCCCGTGCTGCGGTCCGTCTGGATGATCTCCGTCCCGGTGATGTCCGACGGCATGAGGTCAGGCGTGAACTGG
>JBDLIA010000119.1 GCA_039715185.1 Gemmatimonadota bacterium | reverse complement strand
TGGCATGGTGATCGACCTCCACCGCTGCGTGGGTTGCGCGGCGTGCGACATCGCCTGCAAGAGCGAGAACAACGTGCCGGAGGGGTTTGCCTGGTCCAATCACATCCTGGAGACCAGGGGCACGTTCCCGAACACCCAGTTCCGATACATTCCGACGCTCTGCAATCACTGTGAGAAAGCGCCGTGCGTGGCGAACTGCCCCACGGGGGCCATGTACAAGTCCGAGGACGGACTGACGCTGCACGACGTGGACAAGTGCATCGGGTGCCGCGCGTGCCAGGTGGCGTGCCCCTACGGCGTGATCTACTTCAACAAGGACGCACCCCATCCGCGCTTCATGGAGGATGCAGAGGCCCTCATCCCCGGCTGCACCGCGACCGGACCGGAGACGGCTGACCGGGTGGGGGCGCCCATCCCCTATTACAACCCGGACCGGGAGGCCACGTACGCCGGCATCCGCCCCAGGGGCGTAGTGGAGAAGTGCACCTTCTGCGACCACCGGTTGCAGGCCGGTGAGCTTCCCGCCTGCGTGATCGCATGTCCCGCGGACGCGCGGATTTTCGGTGATCTGAACGACCCGGACAGCGCACCGAGCCGGGCGTTGGTCCAACACCATCCCCGCGTTCTGAACGAGGAGCAGGGAACGAGGCCCAGCGTCTTCTACATCCGGGACTTCTAAGCGTGGCCGTCATGGCTGAGTTCGCACCGACCTTGGGGGACGCCGCCGCCGCCGGGCGTGCCAACGCCCATTTCGCCCTGGCGCGGGCACTCCAGCCGCCCCGAACCTGGGACGAGGACCTCCCGCACCTGGTGGCAGGTGCCCTGGGCGACCTGCCTGAGCCGCTGCCCGCCCTGGGTGAGGAGATGGCTGCGCAGATTCGGAGTCTGCTCCCGGAGCTGCAACCCGCGGAGGTGGCCCACGCCAAGCTCTTTATCGGGCCCTTCGAGATCCTCGCGGCTCCGTGGGCCTGCTTCTACCTGGAGGACGAGCCCCGTCTCATGGGGCCGTCCAGCCAGTACGCGGCAGCCGCCTACGCCGAGGCGGGCCTGGCGCCCAGCGAGGACCTGAAGGATGCTCCGGACCACGTGATCCACGAGTTGGAGTTCATGTACTTCCTCGCCTTCCAGCAGGCGACCACCGGGGAACGCGCATGGTACGACCGCCGCGCCCGGTTCTGGCGGGAGCATCTGGGTCGATGGCTGCACCGGTTCGCGGACGCCGTGCAGCAGGCGGCCGTTCACGATTTCTACCGCACCTTGGCGGAAGGGCTGAAGGCCCTCTCCGTCATCGAGGAGCGTGAACTCGGGAGCACCGGCCGCGGAGCTTAAGAGGCCCCCACCCCGTGGGCCGGAGGGCGGCCCCAGGAGGACCGCCTTCATTTGGGGCTGACATGTAACAGATCGACGGGCATCGCCGACGTTTGCGATAATAACGGAGTCTAGGAGACGCACGATGAGACGCGAAATTACCCTGGCCGCGTTGGCCCTCGTCGCCGCGCTGACCGCGCAGCGGGGAGCGGCGCAGGAGACGACTGTCGGGGGGCTATTCTTCGGAGACTACTACTACGTTGCGGGACACCACGATGCGGATCTGCAGGACGCCAACGGCTTCTGGGCGCGCCGGATGTACCTGACCGTCAACACCCGATTCAATCCCGCGTGGGATGCTCGGGTGCGGTTGGAAGCAGCCACGCCGGGAGACTTCACGACCTCGGGGACAATGGATCCCTTCCTGAAGGACCTGTACGTGCGCTGGCGGAGGGGCAACCACCGGATCGTCGTGGGGCTCTCGAGCAGCCCGACGTGGAACTTCATCGAGGGGCAGTGGGGGTATCGCGGCGTGGAGAAGACCCCCCTCGACCTGTTCAAGATGGGGTCGTCCCGGGATTTCGGGATCGCGTTCCAGGGCAGTATCGACGAGAGCCGGAAGGTCCGCTATCACGTGATGCTGGGTAACGGGGCCTCTACAAAAGCCGAGACGAACAAGGGCAAGAAGATCATGGGGGCCCTGCAGTTCTACCCCACCAGCAACCTGATCCTGGAAGCCTACGCCGACAGGGAGAGCCGCTCGGACGACAAAGACCGCACCACTTACACCGGGACTGCGGTGGTGCGGGGAGAGCGGGGCCGGATTGGTCTCCTGGCGGCGCGGCAGGTCCGGACGGAGCCAGACGAGGACGATGTGGACGTGGACATCCTTTCGGTGTTCGGCGTGCTCGAGGCCGGGGAGCGCGCGCACCTGTTGGCTCGGTGGGACCGCATGGCCAGCCCCATTCCCGACGGGGCGGCGATCAGCTACTTCCGGATGGATCCCACGTCCGAGGGCAACTTCTTTCTGGCGGGTGCGGACATCATGCTCCACGACAACGTGCACGTGATTCCGAACCTGGAACTAGTGTCGTACGATGATGACGACATCGATTCGGATGTATTCCTGAAGACGACTCTCCTCGTCACGTTCTGACGTCGAGCCAAGTCACGAGCGAGTTGTCTACCCGATCCGGGACTGCACCGAGCGGTAGCCATACGCCGCCAATTGCTTCGCCACGCGCTCCATCTCTTCGTCCGCCAGCAGCGCCGGGCGACCCGCCGCGAGCGCCCCCAGGTACTGGTCCGCGAGCGCCTCCACGTCGCGGGCGAGCGCCAGCGCGGCGGCGGGCCCCGCGCCCAGCGCCACCAGGCCGTGGTTGGCCATGAGGCACGCGCGCAGGTAGGCGCCCAGCGTCCGGACCACGGAATCGGCGAGCTCGTCGGTGCCGAACGTCGCGTAAGCGGCGCAGGGGATCGCGCTGCCCCCGGCG
Source organism: Gemmatimonadota bacterium (assembly GCA_039715185.1). Taxonomy (NCBI): domain Bacteria; kingdom Pseudomonadati; phylum Gemmatimonadota; species Gemmatimonadota bacterium. The sequence continues at coordinate 4,509 of JBDLIA010000119.1, read as the reverse complement.
GACGCGACCATGTAATGGAAGGCTGGGATGGGCCGCCGCAGGCAAGCCAGCGCCGTCGCCGCGCGCGGATGCGCGTGGACGACAGCCCGCGCGTCCGGACGGGCGCGGTAGATCGCCGCGTGGAGCCGCCACTCGGAGGACGGTCGGGAGTCGGCGGCCGGGCCCGCGGCCGAATCCACCGGCACGAGGTCCTCGGCGCCGACGTCGGCGTAAGGCACGCCGCCGGGCGTTATCAGCATGGTCCCGTCGCCGCCCAGGCGCGCGCTCGCGTTGCCGGTGGTGCCCGGCGTGAAACCCGAACGCGCCAGCCATTCGCATACTCCCAGCAGCTCCTGTCTCAGCGAAGATTCGTTCATGACGACGCGTCCGCGTGCTCGGGGAACAGGTCGGCCAGCGCCGCGCGCGTCGCCAGCGCCACGCCTCGCTCGGTAATCAGGCCAGTGATCAGCCGCGCCGGGGTGATGTCGAACGCGGGGTTGGCGACGTCCGTCGCCCGGTCGAGAATCCTGGCCGATCTCCGCGCTCCATCGACCACCCCTCCGACGACCCGCACCTCGTCTCCGTCGCGCTCCTCGATGGGGATCGCGGCTCCGCTCGCGAGCGACCAGTCGATGGAGCTGGACGGCGCGGCGACGTAGAACGGCACGCCCGCCTCACGCGCGGCGAGCGCCTTCGGGTAGGTGCCGATCTTGTTCGCCACGTCGCCGCGCGCGGTCGTACGGTCGGTCCCCACCAGACACACGTCGACCTCGCCGCGCGCCAGCAGGTGGCCGCAGGCGGAGTCGGTCACGACGGTGTGCGCCACCCCCGCGCGCGCCAATTCCCACGCGGTCAGCAGACCCTGGCTCCGGGGCCGGGTCTCGGACACCCACACGTGCACCGGTAGTCCCTCGGCGTGCGCCAGGTACACGGGCGCGGTGGCGGTGCCCCAGGCCACCGTGGCCAGCCGGCCCGCGTTGCAGTGCGTGAGCACGCGCACGGGGCGATCCGGGTTGCGGGCCGCCAGGGCCCGGAGCAGCTTGCCGCCGTGCTCTCCGATCGACCGGTTGGCCGCGACGTCGGCCTCGCAGATCGCCGCGGCCTCGTGGTAGGCGGCGGCTTCGCGCTCCTCCTCGGGAACGCGGCCCAGCGCACGGCGCGTCCGCTCCAGCGCCCAGCGCAGGTTGACCGCGGTGGGCCGCGTGCCGAGCAGCGTGGCGGCCGCCCGGTCGAGCGCCCCGTCGGAGGGGTCCTCGCGGGCGGCGAGCGCGACGCCGTAGGCCGCCGCGGCGCCGATGAGCGGCGCGCCGCGCACGCGCATGGTCGAAATCGCTTCCGCCACGTCCGTCCAGCGCTCCAACCGGATCCAACGTTCCTCGTGCGGGAGGAGCGTCTGGTCGAGCGTCAGCACCGCCCACCCATCCTGGTCCAGCGCGATCGTGCGGGCGGTCTCCGGGCCGATGTCGGGTCGTGCGTGGATAGGCCACTCCCTGGCCGAGTGTGGGCATCAACGATATGGCGTCGCGCGCTCCCCACAAGGGCGGCACGGCCGTGACCATCGATCTTCGTATCGCGGGTGCTCGCGTCGGCGAGCACATCGTCGACATCGACATCGAAGGTGGCCTGATCGTGGCCGTGGGACCCGCGGAAGCCGAAGCCGGCCCGGGCGCGCCCGGGGCCTCCGGCGAGCCCGCGACGCCGGCTGCGCGGACGCTGGACGGCACCGGCTGCGTGGCCTTGCCCGGGTTGGCCAACAGCCACACCCACGCCGCCATGACGCTGATGCGGGGCTACGCCGACGACATGCCGCTGGACGCGTGGCTGCGCACCCGGATCTGGCCGCTCGAGGAGCTGCTCACCGAGGAAGATGTCCACGCCGGGGCGCGGCTCGCGCTGCTGGAAATGGTGCGATCGGGCACGACCTACCTGAACGACATGTACTGGCACCGGCCAGGCGCCCTCCGCGCGGTACAGGAATTCGGGCTGCGCGCGCACCTGGGCTCGCCGTTCGTGGATTTCGGCGACCGCGGGCGGGGGCTCGAGTCGCGCGCTTTGGTGGAGCGAGAGGCGGAGCGGGCGGTCGACGAGGGGCCGCTGATCGGTCTCAGCGTCGCGCCCCACGGCATCTACACGGTGTCGCCCGACAACCTGACCTGGATAGCCGATTTCGCGCGCCGCCACGACCTGATGGTGCACATCCACCTCTCGGAGACCGAGCGCGAGGTAGGCGACTGCCTGCGCGAGCACGGCGTGCGACCGGCCTTCCTGCTGGACCGCGTCGGGCTGCTCGGCCCGCGTCTCGTGTGCGCTCACGCGGTTCACCTGGACGACGCCGAGCGCGCGTTGCTGGCTGCCGCCGGGGTCACCGTCGTGACCAATCCGTCGGCCAACATGAAGCTGGGAGTGGGCGGGCCGTTCGACTACGAGGCGACCAAGGCGGCGGGACTGCGGGTGGCGCTGGGCACCGACGGGCCCGCGTCCAACAACAGCCTGGACATGCTGGCGGAGATGAAGATCGCCTCGCTGCTCCAGAAGCACGCCGCCGAGGACGCCGCGGCTCTGCCGGCGGCGGAGGCCGTGGCGATCGCCACCGCGGGGCCGGTGGCGGGACGCCTGGCGCGCGACGGCGAGCTGTCGGTGGGCGATGCCGCGGACCTGATCCTGGTGCGCATGGATTCGGCGGAGGTCGCCCCCGCCTTCGACCCGGCCTCGGCGCTGGTGTACGCGGCCTCGGCAGCCCAGGTGGACACCACCATCTGCGCGGGCCGGGTGTTGATGCACCGGCGCCGGGTCGAGGTGGTGGACGAGGAGGACGTCGTCGCGCCCGCCTTGCGCCGCGCGCACGCTCTGGTCGGCCGGGCCGGCGACGCCTAGGGTAGGGCCGACCCCCAGCAGCGGAGGACACGAAGCATGCCGATGCGTTACGCGCACACCGAGATATCAGAGGGCGACGTTCCCCGGGCCGCCTTCCCGTTCGCCCAGCACATGCTCGACACCTACGCGAGCGAGACCAGCAAGGTCGTGAGCATCTGGCGCTGCTTCTCAGACGCGGATCTGTCCCACAGGCCGCACGAGCGCGCGACCACGGTCGAGGAGATCATGCGGCACCAGCTCCTGTCCGAGCGACGCTTCTTCGGAGAGTTTCTGGAGCTGGCGGAGCCGGCGCCCGAGGACACGCTGCCGGCCACGACCACGGTGGCGGCGCTGAGCGCCCGCTTCGCGGCACTCGCCCGAGCCCGGCTGCCACAGCTCGCCGAGCGCGAGGAGCCGTGGTGGCTGGTGCGCGTGCCGTTCTTCGACGTGGAGCGGGAGCGCGTTTGGATCTTCTGGCGACGCGTCCTGCACACCGCCCACCACCGTACCCAGCTCACCACGTACCTGCGCGTAATGGGGCGCGACGTGCCCTCGACCTACGGCCCCACCGCCGACGTGAGCTGGGAGGGCGCCGACCCCACCGACTCGGTGGACGCGGCCGGACGCAGATGACGCGACGCGGCCTCAAGCGGCTCTTTGCCGGCGCGGCGTGGGCGTTGGCCGCGCTGGGCTGCGCCCGCGAGCCGCCGGATCCGCCCGCAGGGCGCGGCGGCGTCCGCATAGTCTTGGTCACCCACGGGCAGGCCGCAGACCCCTACTGGTCCATCGTGGCCAACGGCGCCGCCGACGCCGGCGACGACCTGGGGGTGGAAGTGCAGTACCAGGCGCCGACCGCCTTCGACATGGTGGCGATGAGCGACCTCATAGACGCCGCCGTCGTGGCCCGGCCGGCGGGCCTGGTCGTGTCGATCCCCGACGGCGACGCGCTCGCTCCGGCGCTCCGGCGGGCCCTGGACGCGGGCATCCCGGTGCTGTCCATCAACTCGGGCGCGGAGACATCCCGCGCCCTGGGGCTCCTGGCGCACGTGGGTCAGCCGGAGTACGAGGCCGGGCGCGCCGCCGGCGGGCGGCTGCTCACGGAGGGCGCGCGCGCGGTGCTGTGCGTGCACCATGAAGTGGGCAACGCCGCGCTCGACGCGCGCTGCGCCGGAGCAGCGGACGCGCTGGCGGTGGGCGGCGGAACCCTGACGGTGCTGGCGGTGGAGCTGGCCGACCCCGACGACGCCGAGCTGCGCGTACGCGGCGCGCTCTCGCGGCGCCAAACGGACGCCGTGCTGACGCTCGGGCCCGCCGCGGCGGCGCCGGCGCTCGCGGCCGTGGAGGGCAGCGACGTGGCCTTCGCGACCTTCGACCTCACCGAAGAGGTGGCGCGCGCCGTGGCCGACGGGCGGGCGCTCTTCGCGGTGGATCAGCAGCCCTACCTGCAGGGCTACCTTCCCGTCGTCATGCTGGTGAAGTACGCCGAGACGCTCACCATGCCGGGCGGCGGCGGCGTGGTCGCCACGGGCCCGGGATTCGTGACGCGCCAGAACGCCGCGGCGGTCGTCGAGCTGGCCCGCCAGGGCGTCAGGTAGCGGCGCCGGGCGTGGGCGTGGGTCCGGGGCGCTCCGTGGGCGCGCGGCTGTTCCGCTACCCGCCGCTCGCGGCGGGCGGCGG
>JBDLIA010000118.1 GCA_039715185.1 Gemmatimonadota bacterium | reverse complement strand
TCCTTGCCGTAGCGACGGCTACGGCGCGTCGTTCCGCCTTGCCCCGCGGGCGCATCACGCGCCTCGGTGCACACGGGACTTCCGCGCCGGCACACTAGAAGCGGAAGTTCGGGTCCACCTCCACCGCCACGCTGTCGGGCAGCGTGTCGGTCTGTGACCGTCCGATCAGGCCTCCGTGCGCCCCCGGGCCGTGCAGGTCGCAGGGCTCGGTGGGCTCCGTCCCCGGGATGTAGATTTCCTCGTAGACGCCCGCGGGCGGGCACCAGTCCGTGGCCAGCTTGCCGGACTCGGCGTCCACGCGCCGCCGCACCAACTCCTCCGGAAGCACCCACGCCGGCGGCGTTTCGAAGAGCGGCTCTGCGCCCGCGTAGATCGTGCGCATGAACTCGCCCCACACGGGCGCCGCGTCGGTGCCGCCGGTGGCCCCGGGGCGGATCTTGGTCGGCAGATCGAAGCCGAACCAGACGCCCGCGAGCAGGTCCGGGGTGAAGCCCACGAACCACACGTCGGTGGCGTCGTTGGTGGTGCCCGTCTTGCCGGCCGCCGGGACCTCGTAGGGCAGCGCGCCGAGCTCCGGACTCCGAACCGTGTAGGCGGTGCCCCCGTCGACCACGCCGCTGAGCATGTTGCGCACGATCGCGACCTCGAGCGTGTCCAGCACCTGGGTGCGCTCGGGCTCGGTCTCCCACAGCACGCGGCCGCCGGAGTCTTCCACGCGCACGATGCCGCGGGGCTGGACGCGCGCGCCGCCGTTCGCCAGCGGAGCGTACGCGGTGACGATCTGCAACGGGATGACGTCGGCGGCGCCGATCGCGATCGCCGGGACGCGTGGGATGGGGGTCTCGATGCCCATGCGCTGAGCGTACTGGGCGACCGTCTCGATGCCGACCTCCATACCGGTCTTGACCGCGACCAGATTGAGCGACTGGCGCAGCCCCTGCCTCATCGTGGTAGGGCCGTGGAACTCGCCGTCGTAATTGCGCGGGCTCCAGGGTTCCTGCCCCTCCTGCTCGAAGCGGATCGGCGAGTCGAAGACCACGTTCGAGGCGGGGATGTCGCTGACGATGGCGGCGGTGTAGACGAAAGGCTTGAACACCGACCCGGGCTGGCGGAGCGCCTGGGTGGCCCGGTTGAACTTCGAATCGGCGAAGTTGCGTCCGCCGATCAGAGCGCGGATGTCGCCCGCGTGGTCCATGGCCACGAACATGCCCTGAAGGTAGGCGCTCTGGGCTCCGTCCGTGCCACCGGCTTCCATGATTTCGTCGTACTTCTGGTGCCCGAAACCGGGCAGCGATTCCACGCGCTGGAAGCCGTTTTCCATGGCCGCCACGGCTCGCTCCTGAAGGTCCAGGTCGAGCGTCGTGTAGACCCGGTAGCCTGCCTCGTAGAGGGCCCCGCCGTAGCGCTCGTCGAGCTGATCGCGCACCCACTCCACGAAGTAGGGCGCTATCGAGGCGGAGTTTCCGCCCTGGGGCTCGGTGGGGAGTTCCCTGGCGCGCAGGTCGGCGAGCTCTGCACGGGTCACGTAGCCTTCGCGCGCCATGAGCCCCAGCACCAGGTTGCGGCGCTGGAGCGCCAGATCCGGGTTGCGGAAGGGCGAGTAGCGGCCCGGGAGGTTGATGACCGCGGCGAGCATCGCGGCCTCGTCCACCTCCAGTTGCGCGGCGGGCTTGCCGTAGTAGCGCTGCGCCGCCGTCTCGATGCCCCACCAACCCGGACCGTAGTTGATCTGGTTCAGGTAGGCCTCGAGGATCTGATCCTTGCCGTAGACGCGCTCGAGCTCCCGCGCCACGCGCATCTCCTTGAGCTTGCGCTCCACCCTGCGGACGAAACCGACCTCCGACTGGAACATGTTGCGGGCGAGCTGCTGGGTGATGGTGCTGCCGCCGCCGGCACTCCAGTTGCCCGTGACGAGGTTGAAGAAGCCGCGCATCACGCCGCGGGCGTCCACCCCGTCGTGCCTGTAGAAGCGCCGGTCCTCCACCGCCACGAACGCCTGGGGCACGTGCGCCGGAAGCGTTTCGATGGCCACCGGTGTGCGCCGCTCGAGCGCCAGCTCTCCCACCAGTCGACCCTGCACGTCCAGGATCTGCGTGGATTGCTTGGGCTCCCAGACGAAGATCTGGGCGACGGAGGGGCAGGTCCGGCAGACGGAGTTCCAGATGCCCAGGGCGAGGCCGCCTCCGGTCGCGGCGAAGAGCACGCCGCCGATGATGAGGCCGCGCAGCAACCTCGGGCGCGCGCGTAGCCAGCGCGCCGGTGCCAGCAACCTCGTACCTACGTTCACCGTCCCCTCCCATAGCGTGGTCATCCTCGCTGCCTACACCTGGCCGAAGCCGGGTGGTCCCTCTTCGTGCCCAAGATGCACACCTCGGGCCGCGCGGCGATCCTCTGCCACTATGGCAGCGCGGAGTGGTACGCCACGTGCCCAACTCGAGGGCAGCGATGCGGGTCCGCCGAGACCGGACCCGGTCCGCATCGGCGCGGAGTCAATCGCCCGGTGCGGTTGAATGCACCATTGCCGAAAGGCGGGAGAAAGTAATCATGGCCATCATGCCCTATCGACGCGCGTTCCTGTCACCCTGGTCCGATTTGCGCCGTCTCCAGGGGGAGTTCGGCGGGCTGTTTGACGACGCGCTCGACCCGAGCGCCGGCCAGGCTTGGCTGCCGGCCATGGAGGTTCGAGAGACCTCCGAAGCCATCGAGCTGAGCGCCGAGCTGGCGGGTGTAAAGCCCGAGGACGTCCACGTGGAGTTCGAGGATGGCGTGCTCACGGTGCGCGGCGAGAAGAACTACGAGCGGCGCTCCGAAGACGAGCGGCGCCACGTCCACGAGCGCAGCTACGGGTCCTTCACGCGGGCCTTCACGTTGCCGCGGGAGGTGGAGGTGGAGCGGATCGAGGCGGCCTTCAACGAGGGCGTTCTCACGGTGCGCGTGCCCAAGGCCGAGCGGGCCAAGGGGCGCAAGATCGACGTGCTGTCGCCGGCGCACGCGGCCGAGCAGGTCGAGGTAGGCTAGTTCGGGGTCCGAGACGCCGTCGTCTCCCGGGCGATCTCAGCTCGCTCCGGGCGACGCGGCTTCTCCTCCCACGAGTGAGCCCAGGAGGCGGTGGACCATGGGGTTGCCGGCCAGTACCCCGGCGGCCCCGGTCACCGGCCGGCGTCCCGCCAGGTCCGTGACGAGACCGCCGGCCTCGCGCACGAGCAGCACGCCGGCGGCGATGTCCCAGGGCGCCAACTCCAGCTCGAAGAAGCCGTCGAGGTAACCGGCCGCGACGTGACACAGGTCGAGCGCGGCCGACCCCCCTCGGCGGGCGCCCGACGTGCGTTCCAGAACCTTGCGCAACGCGGCGAAGTGCTCCGCGATCCGGCCCGGCGTCTTGAACGGAAAGCCCGTTCCGATCAGCGCGTGCGCGAGCGCGTCTATCGAGGAAACCGACAGCGGGGCGCCGTTCCGGGTGGCTCCGCGGTTTCGCTCCGCGCACCACGCGTCGCCCGCCGCCCCATCGACCACGGCGCCCGCGACCGGCTCGCCGTCGACGACCGCGGCGACCGAGACCGCGTACATGGGATAGCCGTGCAGGAAGTTGGTCGTGCCGTCCAGCGGGTCGATCACCCACAGCGTTCCTTCGTGGTCCGTCGCCAGCCGCGCGGCGTCCGTGCCTGCGCCGGCGAGCAGCGTTCCCGCTGTGCCTTCCTCCGCCAGCACCGGGTCGTGGGGCCGGGCCGCGCGTATGACCCGCAGCACCTCCTGCTCCGCCTCGCGATCGACGAACGTCACGAAGTCCGAAGCGCGCTTGCCCTCCCAGGCGTCGACCTGAACGCCTCCGGCGTGGGCGCGCAGCACCGCGGCCCCCGCGAGCGCCGCCGCCTCCGCGATCGGCCCCAGCCGCTCCTCCATGCACGCTCCTCTCATCGGTCGGTCCAGGGGGCGAATCTGGAGGCGAGCGGGGCGTCCCGCGAGCGGAACCCGCGCGGCCGGGCGCGGGACGGGGGTCGTGGGCGTTACGGCGCCCGCGCCCAACACCATCCGGCACACTTGCGCGGCGTTCCCCCGCGGCCGACGATCACGCCGAGCCGAGGGCGCGCCTCGCGTCCCGGCCAGAGCAGGGCGCGGCGCGCCCACTGACCCGACGATTTCATGCCCGAGCCCAGATTCGAGGGATCCGGCGTCGCGCTCGTGACGCCCTTCGACGCCGACGGCGTGAACGCGCGGGCGCTCCGGGAAATGGTGGCCTGGCACGTGGCGGAAGGCAGCGACGCGCTGGTGGTGTGCGGATCGACGGGCGAGGCCGCCGCCATGTCGGTGCCCGAGCAGGCCACGGCGGTGCGCACGGTCGTGGCCGCCGCCGAGGGAGCATTGCCCGTCATCGCGGGGTGCGGGGGCAGCGACACCGCGGTGGTGCGGGCCCTGGCGAGAGGGGCGCGCGAGGCCGGCGCCGACGCGGTGCTGCTATCGGCGCCGCCGTACAATCGGCCCCCGCGGGCCGGCCTCATCGCCCACTTCCGCGCGGTCATGGACGTCGCCGAGCTTCCGGCGGTCCTCTACAACGTGCCGAGCAGGGCCGCGATCAACATCCCGCCGGGCGTGGTCGAGGAGCTCGCCGAAGACGGGCGCGTGATCGGCGTGAAGGAGGCCTCCGGCGACCTCTCGCAGGTGGCGGAAATAGCGCGCCGGGTCGGCGACAGGCTGGCCATATGGAGCGGCAACGACGATCAGATCCTGCCCGTCATGTCCCTGGGCGGCAGCGGCGTGATCAGCGTCCTCGCCAACGTGGCGCCCGGGCCGACGCACCGCATGGTGCGCGCCTACCTCGACGGCGACCACGCCACCGCGCTCACCCTTCAGCTCCATTTCCTGCCGCTGATAGACGCGCTCTTCGCGGAGTCCAATCCGGTGCCCGTCAAGACCGCCGTGCGCTGGCTGGGTTTCGACGTGGGCGAGCTGAGGCTGCCCCTCGTTGCGCCCACCGAGCCGACCCGGGAGCGACTGATCGAGGCGCTCGCCGAGAGCGGACTGCGGCCGCTCACGTGAGCGCGCGCGTGGTGGTGCTGGGCGCGACCGGGCGGATGGGGCGCCAGATAGCGGCCGAGGTGGCCCAAGCCGGCGGGATGGGGGTTTCGCTGGTGGGCGGAGTCGCGTCGCGCGCCCGTCCCGAGTCGGAGGCCCGCGCGCTAGGATACCCGGCCGTAGCCGACGTGGCGGGCGCCGGTCCGCTTCTGGAAGCGGCCGACGCCGTGCTCGACGTCTCCGGACCGCGCGCGCTGGGCGAGCTCCTGGTCGCCTGGCGGCCGGTCCTGGAAGGCCGCGCGCTGGTCACCGGTACCACGGGTCTGGACGAGCGGGAGGAGGCGGCGCTGGCGGCGCTCGCCGAGCGGGCCCCGGTCCTGAGGGCCGCCAATTTCTCGCCCGGCGTCGCCGCGCTGAATGCGCTCGTGCGCGACCTGGCTGCGCGCTTCGCGTCGGCGGAGTGGGACATCGAGGTCGTCGAGACGCACCATCGAGGCAAGGCCGATGCCCCCAGCGGGACCGCGCTCGCGCTGGCGCGCGCGGCGGCCGCGGCCCGCGGCGTCGAGCTGGACGACGTCCGCGTCGACGGCCGCACGGGCCGCACGGGGGATCGTCCACCGGGTGAGGTGGGGCTGCACGCGGTCAGGGGCGGGGGCGTGGTGGGCGAGCACCGCGTGCTCTTCCTGGGGGCGCACGAGCGCCTGGAACTGACGCACAGGGCGGATGACCGGGCGCTTTTTGCCGCCGGGGCGTTGCGCGCGTGCGCCTGGATTCGAGGCAAGGCGCCTGGCCTCTACGGCATGGCCGACGCGCTCGGGCTCGGCGACGCGCTCCCCCCGAGCTGAACGGAGGCGACGGTGGACTACCAGCAGATTCGCGACATCATCGCCAACGCCCGCAAGCGCACCCCCGTGCGCGCCTACGTACGGCACGAGGGGACGCTGGCGCTGCCCGAGGGGGGCGACCTGAAGGCGTTTCCGGCGGGTGACGGCACCACCATCCTGATCGGCGACTGGGCGGACGTGGCGGCCGCGCTGGAAGAAAACGGCCCCGCGGTTCGGTATCACCACGTGGAGGGCGACCGCCGCAACTCGGCCGTGCCGCTGCTCGACACGCGCGACGTCAACGCGCGCATCGAGCCCGGCGCGTACATCCGCGAGGGCGCCGAGATCGGCGACAACGTGATCGTCATGATGGGCGCGGTGGTCAACATCGGGGCGGTGATCGGAGCGGGCACGATGGTCGACATGAACGCGGTGGTGGGCGCCCGCGCGCTCGTGGGCGAGGACTGCCACGTGGGCGCGGGGGCCGTGCTCGCCGGTGTTCTGGAGCCGCCCAGCGCCACTCCCGTGGTGATCGAGGACGGCGTGTTGATCGGCGCCAACGCGGTGGTGCTCGAGGGCGTGCGCGTCGGCGCGGGCAGCGTGCTCGCGGCGGGCGCCGTGGCGACCCAAGATATCCCGGCGGGGGTGCTGGCCGTCGGGCAGCCGGCACGCGTCCTGAAGGAGATCGACGACGGCACGCGCGCGAAGACCGAACTCTTGCACGAGCTGAGGCGGCTCAACGACTGATGGAAGGTCTGGACTGGGCGGGAGCATTGGAGGCGCTGCGATCACTGCGCCTGGATCTGCTGGGGCGGCTGGTGCTGGCCGCGGCGCTGGGCGGCGCCATCGGCATCGAGAGGGAGCTGGAGGGGAAGCCGGCCGGCTTTCGCACGAACCTTCTCATCTGCGTGGGCGCGGCGCTCCTCACCGAGCTGTCGGTCCTCATGGTCGACGCCGCCGGTCCGGCGGGCGCCGGTGATCCGGCGCGCATAGCGGCGCAGATCGTGAGCGGCATCGGCTTCCTGGGGGCCGGCACCATCATCCAGGCCCGGGGCACCGTGAGCGGGCTCACGACGGCGGCGACGCTGTGGGTGGTGGCGGCCATCGGGATAGCGGTGGGCGCCGGGGCGTGGGGGGAGGCGATCGGGGCGACCGCGCTGGTCGTCGCCGCGCTCGTGCTGCTCGGGCGCTTCGAGCGCAGGGTCTTTGCCTTCGGCGAGGACCGCGTGCTGCGGCTCACGCTCGAGGTGTCGCCGCCGGCGTTCCAGGGCGTGCACGACGCCCTGATGGAGGCCGGCGCGGAGTTGGAGACGCTGGACATGCGTGGCCGAGCCGGAGACTACGCCGCCACCTTCGTGGCGATGGCCGGGCGCGACGCGCGCGACCGGATCCTGCGCCTGTTGCTCTCCCTGGAGGACGTCCACTCGGTCCGGTCCGCGGTGACCGACGCGCAATCGTCGAGCCCCATCGTCGCCCCGGGCGAAGACACCTAGTGTACCGTTGCAGAAGTCCCGTAGGCATTCGGCTCGCGCTGCATCCCGCGGATGCGGCGTTCGAACTCCTTGCCGTAGCGACGGCTACGAC
>JBDLIA010000117.1 GCA_039715185.1 Gemmatimonadota bacterium | reverse complement strand
CACGGCGCCGAGACGAAGCGTAGCCGTAGCTACGGTGAGAAGCGGCAACGATGCGCTCGCGGGATGCAGCGCGCGCTGAATGCCATCGAAACTTCTGTTACGGTACACTAGGCCCCTACGTGCACCGCGGCCTCGACGCTCTCGCGGACGCGCTCGGCGACCGCCTCGAACGCCTCGGCCGCGGCCGATTCGGGTGCCACGAGCACGGTGGGTGAGCCCTCATCGCCGGAGCGCCGCACGCCGGTGTCCAGCGGGACGCTTCCGAGGAAGGCCACGCCCATCTCCTCGGCCAGCCGGGCGCCGCCCCCGGCGCCGAAGATGTCGTGCTGCTCGCCGCAGCTGGTGCACACGAACCCGGCCATGTTCTCGACCACGCCGAGCACCGGCGTGCGCACCCGTTCCCACATGCGTATGCCGCGCCGCACGTCCGCCGTGGACACGTCCTGGGGGGTCGTGACCATCACCGCCCCGTCGATGGCGATCGACTGCGCGAGGGACAGCTGCGCGTCGCCCGTGCCGGGCGGCATGTCCACCACCAGGTAGTCCAGCTCACCCCACTCCACCTGCTCCAGAAACTGCTTCAGGATGCCCGAGATCAGGGGTCCGCGCATGATCGCGGGCTGATCCGCATCCATCAGGAAGCCGATGCTCATCAGGCGTACGCCGTGCGCCTCCATCGGCACGATGCGCTCCTGGCCGCGCGTGCCTGTCACCCGCGGCCGACCCGTCTCGCCGAACAGAAGCGGGATGTTGGGGCCGTAGACATCGGCGTCCAGCAGCCCCACCGCAGCGCCCTTTGCCGCCAGCGCGACGGCGAGGTTGGCGGCCACGGTGGACTTGCCCACGCCGCCCTTGCCCGAACTCACCGCCACCACGTGGTGGACGCCCGGAACCATGCCGGGAGCGGGGGTGGGCGCGGGCACCGTGCCCGGTCGGTGGCCGGACTCGGCTCGCCTCGACTCCGGCTTGGGCTGGTCGCCCGACGTCTTGGGCAGCCGCACGTCGATGCGCGCCCGGGTCACTCCCTCGATGCTCTCCACCGCAGCGCGCGACTCGCGCACGAGCGTCCCCGGGTCGTCCGGGCCGAGGACGAACAGGAAGCGCACGATGCCGTCCTCCGACACCTCCAGATCCTGGACCTTGCCGGCCGAAAGCACGTCGGCGCCGTGCTCGGGGTGTCGGACGTCCGAAAGCGCGCCGCGGGCCGCCTTCAGAATCTCGTCTCTATCGATCATATGGCTGTCTTCTCTATGCGCGAGGCCGGCCACCGGAGGGTGCCGGCCTCGCGAGGTCAGCGGACGTCGGCAGGGCTACCTGGCGGGACGTCCGGGATCGCTTCGGCTAGATTGCCAGAACCTGGCGCACGCCCGGGACCGCCGCAACGAGCCTCCGTTCGATGCCCTGCTTGAGGGTGACCGAGGAGATGGGGCACGTCTCGCACAGCCCCAGCAGCCGGAGCCGAACCACGCCGTCGCCCTCATCGAAGTCGACGAACTCCACGTCGCCGCCGTCGGCATGCAAGGCAGGCCGAAGCGCCGTGAGAACGTCCTCGATTTCCTTCTGGCGGCTCATCTCGTCTTCCACGAATCAATAGTGATTATCGCTTAAGATAATCTAGTCCCGCTACGGCCCCTAGGCCACCCGTTCCGATATGGTCTTGGGCTGCGTGAACAGCAGCAGGTAGTCCGGTCCGCCGGCCTTGGAGTCGGTCCCGGACATGTTGAAGCCACCGAACGGCTGCACCCCGACCAGCGCTCCCGTGATCTTGCGATTCAGGTACAGGTTGCCCACGTGGAAGTCCTCGCGGGCGCGAGCCAGCCGGTCCGCGTCGGCCGAGAACACGCCGCCCGTCAGGCCGAACTCGGTGGAGTTGGCGATGCGCAGCGCGTCGTCGTAATCGCGCGCCTTGATCAGCGCCAGCACGGGGCCGAAGACCTCCTCCTGCGCCAGCCGGGCGTTCGGCGGCACATCCGATATCACGGTGGGCTGCACGAAGTAGCCGTCCTCGGCCGGCGACGCGTCGCCTCCCATCACGAGCCGGCCCTCCTCGCGGCCGATCGCGATGTAGCTCTTGATCTTCTCGAACGCCTCTTCGTCGATGACCGCGCCCATGAAGCTGTCCTGGTCCGCCGGGTCTCCAACGGACAGCGCGCGCGCCTTGTCCAGGACCTTCTGGAGGACCTCGTCGTAGACGTCCTCGACCAGGATAGCGCGCGAGCAGGCGGAGCACTTCTGGCCCTGGAAGCCGAACGCCGAGGCCACGATGGAGGAGGCCGCGTCGTCCAGGTCCGCCGTTTCGTCGACCACGAGCGCGTCCTTGCCGCCCATCTCCAGCACCGCGCGCTTGAGCCACACCTGGCCCGGGTGCACGCGCGCCGCGCGCTCGTAGATGCGGGTGCCCACAGCCTTGGAGCCCGTGAACGCCACCACCCGCGTGCGCGGGTGATCGACCATTCGCTCGCCCACGATCTCGCCCGGCCCCGTGACGAAATTGAGCACCCCGGCCGGAAGCCCCAGCTCCCGCATGATGTCCAGGAAGCGCGCGGCGATGGTGGGCGACTGCTCGGCGGGCTTCACGACCACCGTGTTGCCGGCGACGAGCGCGGCCAGGGACATCCCGGCCATGATCGCGAGGGGGAAATTCCACGGCGGGATCACCGCCGTGACCCCCAGCGGAATGTACACCATGCGGTTGTCCTCGCCCGGCCGCTCGGACGTTTCCCCGCCCCGCTCCAGCCGCAGCATCTGGCGCGCGTAGTACTCGGCGAAATCGATCGCCTCCGCCACGTCGCCGTCCGCCTCCGCCCAGCTCTTGCTGACCTCCAGAACCATGAGCGCGGCCAGGTCGAACTTGCGCTCGCGCATGAGGCGGGCGGCGTCCACCAGGTACCGGGCGCGTTCGGACGCCGGCGTCCGGCGCCAGGACTCGAAGGCGCGTTCGGCGGCCTCGATGGCCCGATCGGCGTGCTCGGCGGTCCCGTTCGGGAACCGGCCGATGACCTCCGCCGGCGCCGCCGGGTTCACCGAGGCGAAGGTGTCCTCCAGCGTCACTTCTTCGCCGTCGATGTACATGGGGTAGCTGCGCCCCAGTTCGGCCCGCACTCTCGCCAGCGCGTCCTCCATGAGGCGCGCGTTGTCCGGGTCGCTGAAATCCGTGAAGGGCTCGTTTTGAAATTCTGGCAGCATCGTCTCCTCGCTGTCGCGCCTAGGCCGTGCGCACGCGCCCGGGCCGGTCGCGCCGGCTCAGTAGCGCGCGCGCGATCACCGGACCGTGCAGGCGTCCGTTTTCAATGAAGGTCTTGTTGCTCCCCGCGGCGATCACGCCGGCGATGAACACGCCGCCGCGTTCGCTTTCCATCGTGTCCGGGTCGTGCGCCGGAACGTGCGTCTGCGGGTCCACGCTCACTCCCATCTCGCGCAGCAGCACCGGATCCGGCGTCCAGCCCGTCATGGCGAACACCCAGTCCGCCGCCAGCTCCTCGCGCGCGCCGTCCTCCCGCACCAGGTGCACGCGGTCCGCCTCGATGCGCTCCACGCGCGTGCCCCAGCGGGCGTCGATCGAGGAGTCCGCGAACCGATCCTGCAGGTCGGGCAGGATCCACGGCTTGACGCCCTCGTCCATCTGCTCCAGAAAGTGCACGAGGGTGACCCGGGCACCGTTATCGTGCAGGTCTAGTGCGGCCTCGGCCGCCGAATTACCTCCGCCCACCACGACGCAGTCCTGGTCGAAGTAGGGCGCGCCCTCGTCGTAGTAGTGCGACACGTGGGCTAGCTCCTCGCCGGACACGCCGAGCAGGTTAGGGGTGTCGAAGTAGCCGGTGGCGACCACCAGCCAGCGAGCCCCGTAGGCGCGCTCCTCGCCCGACGACCGCCGCGTACGCACGACGAACGCACCCTCCCGGCCGTCGACCCCCACGACGCGCTCGTATTGGCGCACGTCCAGGCCGAAGTGCGACACCACGCGCCGATAGTACGCCAGCGCCTCGCGCCGCGTGGGCTTCTCCCCGGCGACGATGAAGGGGAGCTCTCCCAGCTCCAGCCTGTCCGCGGTGCTGAAGAACGTGCCGTAGGTGGGATAGGACGCGATGGAGTTGGTGACGCAGCCCTTCTCCACCACGAGCGCGCTCAGGCCCGCCCTGGAGGCCGCGACCGCGGCAGACAGGCCGCACGGCCCCGCCCCGATGACGAGGACGTCGATCACGGGGTCGGCTCCGCGGGCACGAGACGCTGCCGCTGCACGGCGCGCGCCTCGGCGGCCGCGCGCCCCAGGGGGATGCGCCAGAGGCCACCGGCGTGCCAGCGTTGGAATTGATCGTCGTAGTGTTCGCTCATCGGATTCCCGGACTGCCCGGTGGGGATGATGAACCCGCCGGCTCCGTCCACGTCGCCCATGTCCACCACGTGGCGCTGGGAGGGCCCGTAGGCGCTCACCTTGTCGCTCCCCGACCCGGTGTAGTTGGCCACGTTCACGGTAGTGCGCGAGCCGCCGTGCGGCGCATCGCCCACGTTCAGGTCGAGCACCGTCTCCAACGCCCCCACGGTGCCCAGCGCGTGCTCGGCGCGCACCGAATGGAGCTCTCCCCAAGCGCGCCCGGCCACGACGGAATCCGCGTACTCCGCGGCCCGCCGCAAGATCCCATCGAAGCGTTGCCGGGCCGCCCCGGTCGCCGCCCAGGGCACCCTCCGCAGCTCGAGCGCGTGATCCACCGCGGCCGACGGCATCCAGGCGCGGCGCGGTCCGTACAGGTCGCGGGCCAGGCCGCGCTGCACCCCCTCGAGCCACAGGTAGTAGAGCGCGGCCGCGTGCGAGTCGCGGCGCGCCCGCAGGTCCCAGTTCCGCAGCGCGGCGGCGGCCGCGGCCAGCCCCGCGGCGGCGGCGGCGTCGACCGCCAGGGCCCGGTAGCGCTGCGCGTGCGTGTCCAGCACGTCCAGCTGCATGGCGTGCACGCCGTCCGCGCTCAGGCCGCCGCCCACCGCGAGGGAGTCTTCGATCATCTGGGCGATCCGGCGCGCGCGCCACGGGCCGAACCAGCGCGCGGTGATGCGATCGCCGACTTCGCCGGCGGTCTGGCGATTGTTGGCGGTCACGATCCAACCCCGCTCGGGGCGGCTCTGCGCCGGGTGCTCGCCGAGCGGCAGGTACGCCCGCCAGTCCCAGTCGCCGGTCCAGCCCGGCACCGGCGTGAGCGGCGGCTTCAGGCCGTTGGCGGGAACGGGCACCCTGCCGCCCATCACGTAGCCCCAGTCGCCCGCGGTGTCCGCGTAGACGACGTTCTGGTGCGGGTTGGTGAAGCTCGAGACCGCGGCGGCCAGCTCCGCTCCGCTGCGCGCGCGGTTCATGCTCCTCAGCGCCCGGAAGGTGGTCGAGGGCTGGTGCGCCACCCACGCGAGCGCGAGCACGCGGTCGGTCTGGAAGTCCACCGCGTCGCTGATCACCGGGCCGTGACGCGTGCGTCGAAGCCGCAGGGTGTCCGGCGCGTCCCTGCCCTTCACGTGGATCAGCTCCACGCCGACCTCGAACGGCTCGCTGCCGCCCGGCACCAGATAGCGCGCCGGGTCCGCCGGATCCACGCGTTCCTCGAAGAGATCCACGTCGTCCACCATGGCGTTGGTGTATCCCCACGCCACCGCGCGGTTGTGGCCGGCGATGACGAACGGGGCGCCCGGCAGCGTCATGCCCGCCACGTCCATGTCGCCATCGGCGACGTGCAGCGCCATCAGATACCAGAGGCTGGGCGCGCGCAGGGCAAGGTGCATGTCGTTGGCGAGGATGGGCTTCCCGGACGCGCTGTGCCGCCCGCCGATGACCCACGAGTTGGAGGCGTGCGCGGTCGCTCCCAGCGCCAGAGCCTCGGCGGCCGGGCCCGGGATGGGCGGCGGCAGCGCGGCGCCGGACGCGGGTCCCGGCAGCGCGGGCGGCCCGGCGGCCGCCGCCGCCGGGCCTGGTTCAGGCTCGCCCGATCGCGTTCCGGCGCCAGCGTGATCGTCCAGAATCGTCTCTCCCCACGCCGGGTAGGGCGGAGTGAGCCAGCGGGCCCGTTCGGCGCCCAGCCCGGCCACCGCCCGCGCCACGTTCGCCGACGTACCATAGAGCGCCAGGTCCATGGCCATCACCTTCTCGATGGCGATGACGTTGGCGGCGGTCCACGGCTCCGGCTCCACCCGCACCAGCGAAAACTCGGGCGGGAGCGGCACGTCCCGTGTCTCCAGCCAGGCGTTGACGCCGGCGGCGTAAGCGTCGATCAAGCCCCGCGCCTGCGCGTCGAGCGCCGCGCCCCCGTCCAGCGCGGCGCGCCACAGGCCCAGGGCGCGCAGGAACCGGTCGGAGTCGAGCGTGGCGTCCCCGAACATCTCGGACAGCCGGCCCTGCGCTGCCCTGCGCAGGAGCTCCATCTGCCACAACCGGTCGCGCGCGTGCAGCCAGCCCTGTACGAACGCCAGGTCGCGCTCCGTTTCGGCCCACACGTGGGGCACACCCAGCGAATCCCGCCAGACCTCGACGGGGGCGCCGAGTCCGGACAGCGACACGGTGCCGGAATCGTCCGCAACGGAACGACTCGCGTACCACCACGCTCCCGCGGCGGCCAGCACCGCCGCCACGGCCAGCGCCGCCACGGCGAGTCCGACGCGCCTCAGCACGCGCCAGGCCGGGTGGCGACGAGCGCCGCGGCGGAGAACGCCGTTCGCCTATCGCTGGAAACCGGATGTGTGATCACCGCGGGGCGTCTCCTGGATGGGGACTGCACGGGCGATCCGACATTAGCGCCGGGCGCACGGACCGGCCAACCCTTGACGGAGCGCGCGCAGACGCTCACTCTGCGGATACCCCCCGTCATCAACAGAATCCGGGATACTAATGTCCGGAACCAAGGACCGGGCGGAAGGCATCCTGCGCGAATTGCCTTCTGTCGTGGACGCCTTCGTGCGCGAGGACGTGTACGGGGACCCACGCGAAGTCCACCTGCTGATCCGGTCGGGGCCGGAGCCTCGGGATCTCGCGACGGACGTCCGCGACCTACTCGAGGAGCGGCTAGGCGTCCCCGTGGACCAGCGCATCATCAGCATCGCCCAGCTGCGCGAGGCGGCCTCCGAGGCGTTGCCGTTGGCCGCCGACGGATACAACGCCGCGCTCGCCCTGGCGCCCCCGCAGGCCCCGACCCACTCCCCCGAGCTCCTGCACGAGACCGTGCCCCTCCTCGCGCGACCCGCGGCGGCACCCATGGGAGAAGCCGAGCCCGGGCGGGCGACGCTCGCCGGGGTCGAGGTCCGACGCGAGAACGGCAGGGTGATGGTGGCCGCGCGGCTCGTCCACGCGGGCCAGGAGTTCTCCGGGGAGGCCGCGGAGCCTGACTTCGGGCTCGGATCCGTCAGGGCCGCGGCGCGCGCCGGGCTACGAGCGGTTGAGAGCGCGCTGCTGGGCGCCGTGGTGCTGGAGCTCGAATCGGCCAGCGTCGTGCGCGCCCTGGACCGGGACGTGGTCCTGGTAGCGGCCTCCGCGCTGGCCCCCGAATTGGGCCGGCGCGCACGTCACCTCGCGGGCGCCCACCCGGTTGAAGCACGTCCCGAGGGCGCCGCCGTGCTGGCCGCGCTGAAGGCCACCAATCGCACCGCGGAGATGGCCTGAGCCGGCGCCCGGC
>JBDLIA010000116.1 GCA_039715185.1 Gemmatimonadota bacterium | reverse complement strand
GCGGCGGTCGGACGTCGGGCCCTCGCTCCGCGAGGCCGGTGTCCAGCATCGGAGCCCTCCCGGAGCGGTACTCCCAGCCATGCACTACCGAGCCCCGGACAGCCTCAACATCGCCCGCCATTTCCTGGACGACCGCGTCGAGGAGGGTCGAGGCGGGCGCGTCGCGCTGCGCACGGACTCCGGGGCGCTGACGTACGACGACGTGAGGGTCCTCTCCAACCGATTCGGCAACGCGCTGGTGGACGCCGGCGTACAGCCCGAGGAGCGGGTCATCGTATCGATGCCGGACGGGCCGGACTACGTCGGCGCGCTGTTCGGGATCCTGAAGGCGGGCGCCGTCGTGGTCATGGTCAACCCGGACCTGGAGCCGGAGGGGATCGAAGCGCTGTGCGCGTACACCGGCGCGCGCGCCGCGGTGGTTGGTGGAGCGGCGGCGGACGGATTCCGGGAGGTGCCTTCTGGCGCGGGCACGGTCGTCCTGGACGTGGACGACGCGCGCGTCACCGAGGCCATCGCGGCGTCATCGCCCGAGCTCGATCCCTTCCCCGCTCACCGCGACGACGCGGCGATCTGGCTGTTCAGCGGCGGGACCACGGGCCGCCCCAAAGCAGTCGTGCAATCGCACGCCAGCTACGCCAACACCACGGAGTTGTACGGCAAGGGCGTCCTGGAAGTCTCCGAAGACGACATCACCGTCTCGGTGCCCAAGCTGTACTTCGGCTACGCGCTGGGCTCCAACCTGTTCTTCCCGTTCTCCGTGGGAGGATCGGCGGTGCTGTTCGCCGAGCGCTGCACCGCGGACGCGCTGTTCGAACGGATCGCCCGGCACCGACCCACCGTGCTGGTGAACGTGCCCACCATGATCAACCGAATGGTGTCCCACCCCACGGCCTCCGAGCAGGATCTGTCGTGCCTGCGTCTCGCCACCTCGGCGGGGGAGGCGCTGCCGCCCGAGCTGCACCGGCGTTGGCGGGAGGCGTTTGGCGTGGAGCTGCTGGACGGACTGGGCACGGCCGAGATGTGGCACATCTTTCTGAGCAATCGACCGGGCGACGTGAGGCCCGGCACGCTCGGACGGGCGGTGCCGGGATTCGACGTCGAGCTGCGCGACGACGCGGGCGCACCCGTGCCCGACGGAGAGCCCGGCCGGCTGTGGGTGCGCGGCGACTCGCGCGCCACGTGCTACTGGCAGGAACCCGAGAAGAGCCGCCAGGCCTTTCGGGGCGAGTGGTACGTCTCGGGCGACATGCTGCGCCGCGACCAGGACGGCTACTTCGTGTACTGCGGCCGCGCCGACGACATGCTCAAGGTGAGCGGCAAGTGGCTTTCTCCGGGCGAGCTCGAGGACTGCCTGCTGCGCCACGAGGCGGTGAAGGAAGTGGCCGTCGTCGGCGTACCGGATGCACGAGGGTTGGTGAAGCCGGTGGCCTTCGTCGTACTGGCCGGTGGCGGCGGAAGCGAGTCGCTCGGGTCGGATCTCCAGGAGTTCGCCAGGCGTCACCTGCAACCCTACAAGTACCCGCGCGAGGTGCGCTTTCTGAAGGACCTGCCGCGTACGCACCTCGGCAAGGTCGACCGCGGCCTGTTATCTCGGGAGGCGCCCTGATGAACACCCTCTTTCTAGCAACGCTGGTGGTCGGCGCGATAGTGCTGGGGGTCCAGGTCATCCTGAGCTTCGTGGGGCTGGACGCCGACGCTGATGTGGAATTCGACGCCCCCGAGCTGGACCTGGAGGCGGACGCCGGCGACGTGGGCGGGAGCGGCGCGGGCGACGGATTGAATCTGCTCAGCGTGCGCTCTATCGCGGCGGCGCTCGCCACCTTCGGCGCGTTCGGGCTGACGCTCGTGCGCTGGTTGCCGGACGTCCTCGCGGCGGCGATCGCGATCGTCCCGGCTTTCGGGGCGGCCGTCGTGACCGCCTGGCTGATGCGGCAGATCCTGAGGCTACAGAGCAGCGGCAACATTCGGCTCTCCTCGGCGGTGGGGACGGAGGGCAAGGTCTATTTGCCGATTCCGGCATCCGGAGTACGACACGGCCTGGTCCACGTGGTGGTGCAGGGGCGGATGGTCGAGCTACCGGCATTCACGCAGGGTGACGTCGAGATCCCGAGCGCCGCCGCGGTGGTGGTTGCCGCCGTGCGCGACGACGGCGAGAGCGTAGAGGTCGTCCCCCGCAAGACGTTCGAGGAGATGCTCCATGAAGACGATCGCTAGCCTGGCGCTGGTCCAGGACCTTCCCGGGATCGGAGGCTTCCCCCCGATCATTCTGCTGGTGGGCGTCGCCACGCTGGTGGCGCTCAGCTTGCTCATGCTATTCGTGCGCCGCTACAAGCGCTGCCCCGCCAACCGCGTCCTGGTCATCAGCGGCCGCGTGGGCACCGGCAAGTCCGCCCGCGTGATCAGCGGCGGCGGCGCGTTCGTGTGGCCGGTCATACAGGAGTTCGACTTCCTGAGCCTGGTCCCGCTGCAGATCGACATCAACCTGACCGACGCGCTGTCGCTGGAGAACATCCGCGTGCGCGTGCCGTCCCAGGTGACGGTGGCCGTTGGCGACACCGAGGACTACCAGCAGAACGCCGCGTCGCGCCTGCTGAACCTGCGCGCCGAGGCCGTCCGCGAGCTCGCCTCGAACATCATCTTCGGTCAGATGCGGCAGGTGATCGCGTCCATGAAGATCGAGGACATCAACCGCGACCGGGACGGCTTCCGCGCCAACATCGAGCACGCGCTGGAGCCGGAGCTCAAGAAGATCGGCCTCAAGCTGATCAACGTGAACATCAAGGACCTCAACGACGAGTCCGGCTACATCGAGGCGATAGGACGGGAGGCCGGCGCGCGCGCGGTGCAGAAGGCGCGCGGCGACGTGGCCGAGCAGGAGAGGCTGGGCGAGACGCGCGTCGCGGAGGCCAACCAGGAGAAGGACATCGCGGTCGCCAACGCGCTGCGCGAGAAGGAGATCGGCGTAAAGAGCGCCGAGCGCGACACGGCGGTGCGGGTGGCCGAGCTGGACCGCGAGACGGCGGTCGCCCAGAAGCGCGCCGAATACGTACGGGACACGGAGATCGCGTCCGCCGACCAGGACCGCCGCGTGGCGGTCGCCGACGCGAACGCCGAGGCCATCGAAGGAGAGACGGTGGCGCAGGCGCGCGTGGCGCAGGCCAACGCCGAGCTGCAGGTGCGCG
Source organism: Gemmatimonadota bacterium (assembly GCA_039715185.1). Lineage (NCBI taxonomy): Bacteria > Pseudomonadati > Gemmatimonadota > Gemmatimonadota bacterium. The sequence continues at coordinate 5,000 of JBDLIA010000116.1, read as the reverse complement.
AAGCGGAGGCGTTCCAGGCCGGTGAGACGCGCAGGCGCGTGGCCGAGGCGGCGGTCGCGGAGGCCGAGAACCTCGCGCAGGCCAAGGCCGCGCTGGCCGAGGCCGAGCGCATCGAGGCCGAGCGTCGAGCCAGCCTGGAGGCGCCGGCCAAGGCAGAGAAGGCCAAGCGCATCGTAGAGGCCGAGGCGGCGGGTCAGAGCCGCAGGATCGAAGCGGAGGCCGAGGCGGCGGCGCTGTTCGCGCGGCTGGAGGCCGAGGCGCGCGGCGAGTACGAGAAGCTGTCCAAGAAGGCCGACGGTCTGCGCGCGATCGTCGCGGCGTGCGGCGGCGCGGACGAGGCGTATCGCCTGCTGGTGCTGGAGCACCTGGACCATCTGGCCGATACCGCTGCCGATGCCATCTCGAACATCAAGTTCGACAAGGTGGTGATGTGGGGTGGGGCCAACGGCGAAGGCGCCGGCGTTACCAGCTTCGTCACCGACCTGATGTCGGCGGTGCCACCCGCGCTGCAAACGATGATGGACATCGGCGGCGTGCGCGTGAGCGACGGGATTCTTCAGGTGATCGAGGACGCCGAGGTGGTAGGGGCCGGTGCCGCCGGCGGCCGGGGGCGCAAAAGCGCGAAGGGTGCCTCGCCCCGCCCGGCGGCGGCGGGCGCGGCCCCGGCGGGCGCGAGCGGCGCGACCGCCAAAGCGGCCTCCGGCACGTCGAAGCCAGCCGCTCCGGTTGGCGCCTCGGGCTCGGGCCCGCGGGACGGCAAGGCGAAGACGGCCCAGGCCAAGGGCAGCGCCGCGAAGACCGACTAATCGGGCTTGCAGCTCGGCCCAAGGAAGCCCTCTCGGATTCGACGATCCGGGAGGGCTTTGCGGGGCGCTCAGGATCAACCCCAACGCCCCCCCGGTTGGCGCTGTCCACATGACGGCGCCGCCACGCGTTACAGCAAGGCCGCTGACAGTGAACCTCTTCGATCCCGCCATGAGAACGAGCATTCCCGTGTTGCCCCTGGCGCTGCTCACCGTGCTCGCCTGCGCCGATGACTCTCCCGCCGAGCCGCGCCTGCCGGCTTCGGTCGCGGTGACGCCGTCCAGCGTCCTGCTCGAGTCGTTCGGCGAAGAGGCGGGGCTCACCGCGGAGGTCTTCGACGCGGCGGGACGGCGGCTCGACGCGCCGATCGTGTGGACGTCATCGGCCGGCGAGGTGGCGCCCGTGGACTCGGGCGGCAGGGTCGTCGCCGTGCTGAATGGACAGGCGAGCATCCTGGCCACCGCGGGCGCCGCGTCGGGGACGGCCGAGGTGACCGTCGCGCAGCGCACCGCGTCGATCACGTGGCGCTCCGACCCGGTCGTCTTCGACGCGGTGGGGGAGAGCACTGGGATCATCGCGGACGCCAAGGACGCCCGTGGCCACTCGATCCCGGGGTGGTGGGGGGTCTATTCCAGCGAGGACGTGGGCGTCGTCACGGTAAACGGGGACGGAGTCGTGCGCTCAGTCGATTCGGGGCGCACGGTCCTTGCCATAGCGCTCGACGGAGTCTCCGCCGTCCTTCCGGCCGAGGTTCGCGCGGGCGAGTGGGCGCCGCGGCCGGCCGCGGGCCTGGCTCGCAGCGACGCGGCCGCGGCCACCGTCGCGCTCGACGGCCGGCTGTACGTCCTCGGGGGACTGAGCGGCGCGGGCAGCGGCTCACCCGTGGCAGCCGTCGAGCGGTTCGATCCCTCGACCGACTCCTGGTCCGCGCTCGCTCCCCTGCCGCTGCCGACGTGGGGAAGTGCGGCCGTGGCGCATGCGGGCAAGCTGTACCTGTTCGGGGGGTTCACGAGCGCCGACCCGTTCCCCTTCGGGCCGACCGATAGGGCCTTCTCCTACGACCCCGCGCTCGACCAGTGGAGCGAGATCGCGCCCCTGCCGAGCGCGCGCGGCGGAGCCGGGGCGGAGTCGTCCGGGGGTTTGGTGCACGTGCTGGGCGGAAGCGCCGCCGGAGTCACCGACGATCACTCCGTGTACGACCCGGCCGCGGACGCGTGGTCGGCCGGCCCGTTGCTGCCCACGGCGCGGACCGCGTTCGCCTCCGCGGCGTTGCCCGGAGGCCTCATCCTGGTTGCCGGCGGCCGTGGGTCGCCCGCCGACGACATCGGACTCGCCAGCGTGGACCTGTACGATCCGGCCACCGGCGCGTGGTCGGCGGCGGCTCCGCTGCCCGCGCCCCGGTTCGGGCTCGCCTCCGCCGCCGCGGGCGGCTCGATCTACGTGCTCGGCGGAACCCCGACCACGGACGTCTTCTCGCGCGTGCTGGCGTATCGACCGGCGCAAGACGCGTGGGCCCAGATGGCCGACCTGCGAGAGCCCCTCACGCTGCTGGGAGCGGCCCCTCTGGCCGACGGCATCCACGTGGTGGGTGGGGCGAGCGAGGCGTCGGCCGGCGAGCGTACCGCGAACCACTGGATATTCGTCCCGCCCGGCTGATCGGCGCCCGGTGCCGAGGCCGAGCCGTTCTAGTCGGCTTCGACCAGCGCCAGGACCCGCAGAGGACTCCCGCTCCCGTCGACCAGCTTGAGCGGCGCGGCGATCACGATCGCGCCGGTCGGCGGCAGCAGGTGCAGGTTGGTGAGCGAAGCGAGCCCGAGCTTCCCCGCCCCGTGCATGATCGAGTGGTTCGGGAACGGTGGATCGAAGCCGCCCGCCTGCCCTGCGTCGGTGCCGATGGTTTCCACGCCTACGCCCAAAACGTCCCGCTCGTGCGCCAGCAGCTCGCTGGCTTCCTTCGAGAAGCCCGGGCTGTGCGGGCCGTCATCGGCCAGGTTGAGGAACGCAGCCGGCTCCGCCCTCCGGCTCCAGCCGGTGCGCAGCAGCACCCAGGACCCTGCGCCGATGAGTCCGTGCTCCGCCTCCCACGCCTCGACGCGATTCGGGGTCAGCAGGAAGTCGGCGTCGGCCTGGACATCGGCGGTCACGTCGAGCACGCAGGCGGGGCCGACGAAGCGCCCCGCGGGGATCGTGTCGGTGGTGTTGTCCGGCAGGTTGCGGCCGGTGATCCAGTGGACCGGGGCGTCGAAGTGCGTGCCGGTGTGCTCGCCCAGGCGAATCGTGTTCCAGTACCAGGCGGGACCGGCGTCGTCGTAGCGCGAGATCTCCTCCACGCTCAGCCCGGGCGACGGCGCGAACGGCGGTGGCAACCCGATCACTGGCGTGTCGGGACCGAGCGGCTGCGTCAGGTCCACGACCCGGACCGACCCGTCCCCCAACGAGCGCGCGAGTTCGGTCAGAAGGCTCATCCCATGCTCTCCAGCCAGCGGCGGAACTGGTACCTGTTCTCCAGCAGCGAAAGTCGGGTAACGAACCCCCTGGTGTCGGGCGGCGGTTCGTAGTGCTCCTCCACCTTGGCGACGATGGTGGTGGTCCTGTCGCCTTCGAGCGCCGACCGGAACGCGCTCTCGAAACCCTCGAGGTCGTGCACCATGGCCGTCGCGGGCACACCCGCGGCCGCCGCCATGCCGGCGAGGTCGGTCCCGGCGCCCGTCGCGGTGGGAAACCCGCCCACGCTGAGCAGCGACTCGTTGTCGAAGACCACGTGGACGAGGTTGGGCGGCCGGTAGCGCCCCAGGGTCGTGAGCCCGCCCGCGTTCATCAGCACCGAGCCGTCGCCGTCCAGGACGACGACCTCGAGCTCGGGCCGCGCCAGCGCCAGACCGAGCCCCATGGACGAGGCCAGGCCCATCGCGTGTTGGAGGTAGAAGAAGTTGGGACGGTGCCCGACGGACTGAAGCTCGGCGGCCACGGCGCCCATGATGGTCACGACCGCGCACCCCTCCAGATCCTCGTGAATCGCCCGCAGCGCCTCTACACGCTTCATCCTGGCCCCGCCGGCGTCCGTCACGCCGCTTCCCACATCAGAGCGCGCGTGAGCAGCAGGGCGACGGGCCGATTGGCGGCGTACGCCAGCGTCCGCGCCCAGCCCACCTTGGTCGGCACCTCGGCCGGATCCTCCAGTCGGTCGTAGGGGATCCTGAGGGCGTCCAGCACGTGGGGCGTGACGATGCCACCTTCGGTCTGCCACGGATCGGCCTCGCCGAAATCGCCCCGCTGGCTGATCAGCATCAAGAGCGGAACGCGAAAGAGCTGCGCGCCCGAAACGATGCCGTTGATGGCCGCCAGGAAGCCGTGGTTCTGCATCAGCATGGCGGACGGTACCCCGGCCATGTAGGCGCCCATCGACACGCCCACGCCTTCCTCCTCCTTGGCCAGCCGAACCAGCGTGGTCCGGGGGTCCTCCTCGGCGAGTCGGATGAGGTGCACCAGCCACGTCTCGGGTAACGCGGACACGATGCGCACGCCCGACTCGATGAGCGCGTCGAAGACGACGCGGGAGTTGGCTGAGGAGACCGGCATGGGCGCACGGTATCGGCGCGGCGACCCGGGCTGCAAGGTCCCGCCGCCCGGCCTGCGCCTCCCGGGACGCCGGCGGAACTCGCCGACTGGGGCCGCCCTTCCCATTATGTCTGCCGGACACACCACAGCGGGGAGCACGCAATGCGCGGACACACCACGATCGCTGGCCTCACCCTGGCGCTCACGGCGGGAGGAGCGGCGGCCCAGGAGGCCGAACGCCCGCTGCCCCCGCCGTTGGAGGTGGGCGTGGAGGCCCCGGACTTCGAGCTGCCGGGCGCGACCCGGTGGGGGCCGCTGGCCACACCCGTGCGACTCAGCGACTACCGGGGCAAGACCGTCGTCCTGGCTTTTTTCTTCAAGGCCCGGACCAAGGGCTGAACGATCCAGATGCACGCGTACCGTGATCAGTACGCGCAGATCTTCAACGGCGGCCGGGACGTGGTGCTAATCGCCATCAGCGCCGACACCCAGGAAGAGCTCGTGAGCTGGGCGAGCGACGACCAGTTCCCGTTCGTCATGGCGAGCGACGTGGATCTGGCGACCGCGTACGCGTACGGCGCCGTTCACAGCCGCGCGACGACGGCCAACCGGACCCTGTTCGTGGTCGGTGCGGATGG
>JBDLIA010000115.1 GCA_039715185.1 Gemmatimonadota bacterium | reverse complement strand
CGCCGTAGCCGTCGCTACGGCAAGGAGTTCCAACGCCGCATCCGCGGGATGCAGCGCGCGCCGAATGCCTACGGGACTTCTGCAACGGTACACTAGATCACGCGACGTTGATGGACTCCAGCATGGCCCGGATGGAGGGGCCGTCGGGGACCAGAATGAACTGCCCGTCGAGCTCCTCGCCCTCCTCCCCGTCCATGCGGAACCGGGTGTCCAGCACGAGCGCCGTGGCGGCCCCGCTTTCCGCCACGTCGTCGGTACCCGGGAACGGCATCTGTCCGAGGCTCATCGTCGGCACGGACATCAGCAGCAGCATGCCCATGAAATCCGAGAGCGCGTTCAGGTAGGCGCCGGCGACGATGTTGCCGGCCTCGATCAGCGCCGAGCGCTCCATGTCGCCGAAGCTGGCGACCGATCCGCCCGTCGCGCCGGTGAGGATCCCCGCGATCCGGCGCGCGGTGGCTTGGGGGAATACCTGCAGGGTTTCGCCGGTGACGTCCCCGAGGACCTGCATGCGCACCGTGGCGTAGTCCTGCCCGGCGTCGTCGCTCGCCCGGGCCGCCACCCCCACGCGGACGGTGGGCACCTCGACCAGGACGCGCCGATTGGTCAGTTGAGAGAGCGCCGTCGCCGCGTGTCCGGCGCCGATGTTGGCCACCTCCCGCAGCGCGTCGAGCTGGATCGCCCCCAAGTCATGCATGGTCACCTCACTCACCCCCGTTCCCCCGATTAGAATACGCTCGTCGGGTCCAGGACCAAGGCCGGGCGCCCGTCCCCGAGCAATGTCACGCCCGCGAAGTAGGGCAGCGTACCGACCGGTCCCTCGAACCGCTTCACCACCATCTGTTCGCGCCCGATCAGGCGATCGACCGCGATCGCGGTGCGGCCTTCGCCCGCTCCGGCGATGACCGCCGACCGCTCGGCCCCGCGCTCGCCGCCGCACGACAACGCATCGCCGAGCCTGACCAGCGGCACCACCTGCCCTCGCAACTGCAGCACTTCGCGGCCGTTCTGGCGACCGACGGCGTCGCCCAGCTCCACCACCTCCTCGACGTGATTGAGAGGGATGACGTAGTCCTCGCCGCCGGCCTGCACGCGCAACGCGGGCGCCAGTGCCAGGCTAATGGGCAAACGCAACTGGAAGCGCGAACCCTTGCCCTCCTCCGTCCAGAGCGTCGCGGCACCGCCCAGCGCCCGCACCCGGCTCAGCGCCACGTCCAGCCCCACGCCGCGGCCCGACAACTCCGACACGAGCGCGCGAGTGGTGAATCCCGGACGCGCCAGCACCCGCAGCAGCTCATCGTCGTTCAGGCCCTCGACCCCCGGCGCCACCAGGCCTTCGCCTCTGGCACGCTCCACAACGGCGGCACGCGAGATCCCCTTGCCGTCATCCTCCACCTCGATCAGCACGGAGGCCCTCTCCCGAAAGGCCCGCAGCGTCAGGCTGCCCTGCTCCGGCTTGCCGACCGCGCGCCGCACGTCGGGGGCTTCGATGCCGTGATCCACCGCGTTGCGGAGCAGGTGCAGCAGAGGATCTCCGATTTCCTCCAGGATCGCGCGGTCGAGCTGTATGTCGGTGCCCTCCAGCGTCAGCCGGACGAGCTTGCCGCTGCCCCGGGCCGCGTCCCGGACCACCCTGGGGAAGCGCTCGAAGACCTGGCGAACGGGGATCATGCGGACCCCGAGGATGGCGTGCCCCAGGTCATCGATAAGCCGCGCCATCTCCTCGGAAACGCGCTCGACAGGCGAATCGGACGCGGCGAGATTCGCCAACTCGGCGCGCAGGATCCCGAGTTCTCCGACCGAGTCGGCGATGCTGTCGAGATGGGCTTGATCGACCCTCACCTGGCGGATCGCCGACCCCTTGGCGGGCGCCGACTTGCGGCCTGGCCCGGCCTGTCGGTTGATGCGCTGGGCGGTCTCCCACGAAATCGCCTTTACCTCGCCGCCCTCCCTGATGGCGCGGTCCAGTGACGTGACGTCAGCGTCCGGCGGGAACACCAGGCGGAAGTTGCCGTCGAAGGCCTCATCGAAGGCCGCCGGCTCGCAGCCCACGATGCGGGACAGCTTTTCCACCGCGTGGCAGATGATGGTGGCGCGCGCGGCCTTCAGCGGCGCCGACGGCTCGATCAGGATGCGCGCGGCCGGAGAGACCGCTGCGTCGATCCCGGGCAGGTCCTCATCGCTCAGCAGGCCCGATAGCTCGTCGCCTTGCGACGGACCATCGGGCGGAGCTTCCCGCTCGGCATCGGTAGCCTGGGCCGGCGTCCGGGGACTCGGCTCGGGCTCGGGCGTCGAGCGCTCGAGCGCCGCGTGGAGACGATCGGACACGGCGAGCAGCTCGTCGATGAGGGCGGGGTCGACGGCGATCTGCCCGCTGCGGATGGACTCCAGGCGATCCTCGAGGGCGTGGGCCTCGTTGGCGACTTCGGCGTAGCCCATCGCCGCGGCCATGCCCTTCAGGGTATGCGCCGCGCGGAACGCCTCCTCGACGGGTTCCGCTCCCCCTCCCTGCTCGATGCCGAGAAGGCTGCGCGCCAGGACACCGAGGTGCTCCCTGCTTTCCGAGAGGAAAAGCTCGACGTAGCGGCTGGTGTCCACGGGTCACGCGCCGGGAGCGCCGCGATCCTCCGAACTCAGGCGGCGGCGCATCAGCCCAGAACGCGTTGCACGGCCTCCAGGACGCGCGAAGGCTGAAACGGCTTGACCACGAAGTCCTTGGCCCCGGCCTGAATCGCCTCCACGACGAGCCCTTGCTGGCCCATGGCGCTGCACATGAGAATCCTGGCCTCGGGATGCTCCTGTACGATGTCCCGGACCGCGTCGATGCCCCCCTTGTCCGGCATCACGATGTCCATCGTGACGAGGTCGGGACGCAACTCGCGGTACCGGTCCACTGCTTCCAGACCGTTCTCGGCCTCGCCGACGACCTCGAATCCGGCCTGCTTGAGGATGTTGCCGAGCATCGTGCGCATGAACAGCGCATCGTCACAGATCAGAACCGTCTTGCCCATGTACCCCCCAATTCTCCCACTTCCCGGGCGATCCAGTCGATCGCCCCGGTCGCCCACCACGCCACCATGAGCCGGCGAGTATTTCTATAGACGCAGCGCCTACCGCCCAGGTGGAGCGGGCTGCCTTCGTGCGATCACGGAGTGGGTGCGCTGGGGGGATCCTCCTCCACCCAAAGCCGTTCCAACACGCTCTCCGCGTCGAGCGCCAGAAACGGGCTTCCCCCCCAATCTCCAACCCCGAGAAGTCCCTCTTGGTAGGCGTCCAGGACCTTCAGGTCTTCGACGCTCACGGATAGTCCGTGGGTCGCCGCGCGCACCACCGCCAGCACCTCCTCCACCGCAAACGCGGCCTGTCTATCCGCGCCTTCGACCACCAGCAACTGGTGCTCGGGACGCTGAACCGATGGGTCCAGCGAGAGCACCGCGCCAAAATCGAATACGGTGACGATTCGTCCCCGCAGGTTCGCCAGGCCACACACTTCCGGGCCGCAGCCGGGAAGCCGCGCCATAGGCCGCGCGTCGATGATCTCGCGAATCTGCCCCACCAGAAACGCGAACCGGTGCCGGGCGCACCGAAAGACGACCCAACGGGGCGTCTCCCGGGATGCCGAGAACGTCATCGAAGCCGGGCTGTTGGCGCTCATGGACCGAGGCAAAAGTATCCCCCGCGCGCGCGCGGGGTCAACTCTCTCGGGCCCACTCGGCCACCGCGTCCAGATCCTTCGGGAGTGCCGATGAGAAGGATAAATGGCGGCCCCCGCGGGGGTGCGCGAATTCGAGTTCCGCCGCGTGCAGAAACTGGCGCCGGGTTCGCTTCGCCAACTCCTGCGCCCAGCCGCGATCCGCGCCCCCGAAGCCGCGCTCCCAGCCGTCTCCGTAAACCCGGTCCCCCACGACGGGATGCCCGACGTACCGGAGGTGTACCCGGATCTGGTGAGTCCGGCCGGTGTCCAGCTCCGCGCGCAGCAGATCCGCGGCCCGCCATCGCTCCAGCAGCGTGAAGCGAGTGCGCGCCCGCCTGCCGCCCTCCATGACCGCCATTCTCTTGCGGTCGGTGCGCGCCCGGCCGATGGGCGCGTCGACGTCCCACTCCTCTCGATCCACGTGGCCCCAGGCGGCGGCCAGGTAACGGCGCCGGACTTCCCGCCGCTTCAGCGCGTCCGACAGAGCCCGGTGCGCGTCATCGGTCTTGGCGACGAGCATGAGCCCGGACGTGTCGCGGTCCAGGCGATGGACGATCCCCGGCCTGAGCACGCCGCCGATCCCCGACAGATCCTTCATGTGAAACAGCAGCGCGTTGACCAGGGTCCCGGACCGATGGCCGGGGGCGGGGTGGACGACCATCCCCGCCGCCTTTTCGATCACGGCCAGGTCTTCGTCCTCGTAGAGGATGGTCAGAGGCAAATCCTCGGGCGCGATGTGCGACGGCTCGGGTGCGGGCAGGTGCAGCAACAGCTCGCTGCCGGGCCGAGGCGTGTCGCTCTTGCGGCCGGGGGCACCGTCGACGAGCACGTGCCCCTGTTCCAGGAGCCGCGCGGCCCCTGAGCGCGACAGCTCGGTGACTCGCGCCGCCAGGTAGGCGTCCAGGCGATCCTGGCCGGGCTCCTCTTCCACGCGCCAGCGCCGCGTGTCGGAGGTCACCCGACTTCCCCCGACCGATCGTCGCGCCACAGCGTCATCGCGAGGAGCACCGCGCCCGCGGTTACGGCCACGTCGGCCACGTTGAATACGGGCCAGCGCACGCCGCCGATGCCGACGTCCAGGAAATCGACCACCCCGTGGGCGTGCCGCACCCGGTCCAGGAGGTTGCCGACCGCGCCTCCGACGATGAGCGCGATGGCCGTCAGCCGGCGGCTGTTGTGGGCCGGCGTGAGGTGGAACATCGTCACGAGCGCCACCAGCGCGGTCACGGAAAGCAGGAGAAAGACGAGCCGGGAGGCGTCCCCGAGGTGGATTCCGAACGCCGCGCCCGGATTGAAGATGTATGTGAGCCGCACGTACTCGCCGATCACGTCCACCTGCTGGTAGGGGTCCATGAAGCGCTGAATCAGCGCCTTGGAGACCCAGTCCACCAACGCGATCGCGGCCGCGATGGAGGCGCAACGGGCGGTCATCCTCCCACGCTCGGCGGGAGTCGCGGGCGTGGCGCGCCCGTGGTCCGTCCCGCGCGTACCGTCCGCCACCGTGTCGCGCTCCACGGCCTCCTCCTTCATCGTACCGAAACGACGAGGCCGATCATGACGGCGTCGCCATCCAACTCCAGTTGCACGCTCCCCGCCGGTTGGTCCCCCGGAACGAGGTCCTCTTCCCCCAGACTCACGGCGAGCGTTTCATCCATGATGAACGCGCGGTGCGCCTGGACGGATCGCGCAACTCGACCTTCTGCGCGCACGCTGAGATCGATGCGGTGCTGGACCTCCAGGCCGGATTCCTTGCGCAGCCTCTGGATCCGGCTGACCAATTCCCGCGCGAGACCTTCCAGCTCCAGCTTCTCGTCCAGGGTCGGATCCAGCGCCGCGGTGAGCACGCCGTCGGTCTCCACCGCGAACCCCTCGCGCGCGTGCTGCTGGAGCTCCACCTCGGCGGCGCCGAGCGTGACGCTCTCGCCGTCCAGCTCGACGACCAGCTCGCCGCTCTCGCGAAATCCGGCGAGCGCCTCGGCCGATGCCGACCTCGCGGCACCCGCTACGTCATTCGTGCGCTTGCCGAAGCGCGGCCCCAGCGCGCGGAAGTCCGGTTTCGCCGCGAGCGTCACGAAGTCCGTGGCGTCATCGACGGGGTGCACCTCCTTGACGTTGAGCTCGGCGCGCAGGAGGTCGGTGACCTCTTCACGCAACGCGACGCCCTTGGGCAGGGTCACGTGCACCGCGCGCAGCGGCTGGCGGACGCGAACCTGGATGCTCTCCCTGGCGGCGCGGCCCAGGCTGGACAGCGTCCGGGCCGCATCCATCTCCGCCTCGAGCGCGGCGTCCGAGCCCGCCGGCGCCGGCCAGCCGGCCAGGTGGACGGTCTCGCCGCCGTTGAGGGCCCGGTGGAGCCAGTCGGCCACGAAGGGTGTGAAGGGAGCCAGCAATCGACTCACCCCGACGAGGGTCTCGAAGAGCGTTCGGAAGGCGGCGCGCGTATCCAGGGCGTCGGCGCTGCCCCAGAACCGATCCCGGCTCCGGCGCACGTACCAGTTCGACACGTCGTCCACCACCAGGTCCCCGATCGCCCGCGCGGCTCCGGTCAGATCGTACGCCTCCAGCGCCGCCGTGACCTTTTCGGTCGCCGACGCGAGACGCGAAAGCATCCAACGGTCCAGCGCACCCCGGTCGAGCAGGGCGGGGTCGGCGTCGGACGGTGCCCATCCCTCCAGGTTGGCGTAGAGCTGGAGGATCCGGTACGTGTTGGCGAGCGTGTCGAAGGTGCGGCGGAAGGATTCTCCGAGCACGGCCTTGTCGAAGCGCTTCGCGCTCCACGGTTGGCTGGCCGCCAGGAAGTACCAGCGCACGGCGTCCGCGCCGTACTCCCCGATCGGATCCCACGGGTCGACGACGTTGCCCTTCGACTTGGACATCTTCTGCCCGTCGGCGTCCAGCAGAAGCCCGTTGACGATCACGTTCCGGTACGCCGGCCCGCGCCCCAGCATGGTGGCGATAGCCATCAGCGAGTAGAACCACCCGCGGGTCTGGTCGATCCCCTCGCAGATGTAGTCGGCGGGGAAATGGGCCTCGAAGTCGGCGTCGTTCTCGTGGGGCCAGTGCCACTGGGCGTACGGCATGGCGCCGCTGTCGAACCAGACGTCGATCACCTCGGGCACGCGGCGCATTACGCCCGCGCAGCGCGCGCACCCCCACTGCAGGGCGTCGATGCCCGGCTTGTGCGGGTCGAAGTCGTCGCCCAGCGGACCCGCGCGCTCGGCCAGCGCCGCGTACGACCCGATCACCTCGACGTGGCCCTCGTCGGCGTCGCAAACCCACACCGGCAGGGGCGTCCCCCAGTAGCGATCGCGGGAAAGCGCCCAATCGACGTTGCCCGAGAGCCACTCGCCGAAGCGGCCCGTGCCCACCTCGGGCGGGTACCAGTTCACCGCCTCGTTGTGGGCGACCATGTCGTCGCGAACGCGCGTGGTCTCGAGGAACCACGAATCGCGAGCCATGTAGAGCAGCGGGGTCGAGCAGCGCCAGCAGTGCGGGTAGGTGTGCTCTTCCAGCGAGTACCTGAACACCCGCCCGCGCGCCCGTAGGTCCTCCAACAGGGGCTCGTCGGCGTCCTTCACGAACGCCCCGCCGACCATCCTGACGCCCTCCTCGAAACGCCCGGCGTCGTCGATCGGACGCAGCATCGGCAGCCCGTGGCGCTGTCCCGAAGCGTAGTCGTCGGCCCCGAACGCGGGGGCGATGTGCACCAAACCGCTGCCGTCGTCGGCGCTGACGAAATCCTCGGCCACCACCGTCCAGGCGGCTTCCGACTCACCGTCATCGGCCAGCAGGTCGAAGGGCCTGTCGTAACGCCGCCCGATCAACTCGGACGCGGGCCAGCGGCGCACCACCTCGGCCTCCTCCCCGAACAGCGCCTGCACCCGCTCCTCGGCGAGCAGCAGGCGCGCGTCCCCGTGACGAACCTCGGCGTAGGCCAGGTCCGGATGCACCGCGAGCGCGGCGTTCGCCGGTAGCGTCCACGGCGTGGTGGTCCACACGACGAAGGCCCTCCCCTCCGGGTCGGGCGAACCGTCGGCGTCGAGCAGCGGCGCCGTGAAATACAGGGACGGATCGGCCACGTCCTCGTAGCCGAGCGCCACCTCGTGCGAGCTGAGCACCGTGCCGCAGCGCGGGCAGTACGGCACGCTCTTGTGCCCCCTGTAAAGGAAGCCGTTCCCGTGCAGCTCGGCGAGCAGCGACCACACGCTCTCGATGTAGTCGTGCGAAAAAGTCACGTAGGGCCGCCGGTAGTCGAGCCAGTAGGCGATCCGCTCCGACAGGCGTTCCCAGTCCTCCTTGTACGTGAATACGCTGTCGCGGCATGCCTTGTTGAACGCCGCTACGCCTAGTTCCTCGATCGCGCGCTTGCCGCTCACGCCCAGCTTCTTCTCCGCCTCGATCTCGACCGGCAGGCCGTGCGTGTCCCAGCCCGCGATCCGGGTTACCTGCCGACCCTGCGCGGCGCGGAACCGGCACACCACGTCCTTGAGCGTGCGCGAGAACACGTGGTGGAGCCCGGGCCGGCCGTTCGCGGTCGGGGGCCCCTCCCAGAAAACGAACGGCTCGCCAGCGCGGGTCGCCTCGAGCGTCTTGTAGAAGAGCTCCTCGGACCGCCACTGCTCGAGCAGGGCCTCCTCCAGGCCCCTCGCGTCGGGCGGAAACTCCGGAAAATTCATGGGCTATCGCATCTGCGCAGTCGCGCGTTGTCGTTCAGCCGCCTGGACGCGACGAACGCCCGCGGCGGCCGCACGGAGGCGCGCCGCGGGCGCTCGGCACCTCGCCCCACCGAC
>JBDLIA010000114.1 GCA_039715185.1 Gemmatimonadota bacterium | reverse complement strand
GCGCCGCGGGCGCGATCGAGCTGCTCGGGGCGCCCGACATCGAGCCAATCGCCTCCCAGCGGGTGGAATCCGACGCGCAGATCTCCGTCTATGCAACTGGCCACTACCTCCGACATGTCCGTGCGCTCGCCGCTGGGTACCATCGCTATCGCTCGGGGGGACAGGACGTAGATGCCCGCGTTGATCAAGAAGCTCCGCGACGGCTTCTCCTCGAGCGCGACGATGCGGCGCCCATCGACCTCCGCCACGCCGAACGGCACCTGGACCGAGTACGTCTTGAGACAGCAGGTGAGCTCGTTGTCGGACTTCTCGTGTGTCGCGATGATGCCCGACACGTCTTCCCTGGTTATGAGATCTCCGTTCATGACCAGGATCGGATCGCTCTGCGGGCCCGGCAGCAACGCCAGGGCACCCGCGGTCCCGAGCGGCTCCGGCTCCTCCAGATAGCGAATCGCGCAGCCGAACTCCCCCCCGTCTCCGAAGTGCTCGCGGATCACGTCCGCCAGATAGTTCACGGAGAGGTAGATGGTCTGGACCCCGCACCCCACCAGGTGCAGGACGAGTCGCTCGAGGATCGGACGACCGGCCACCTCCAGCATGGGCTTGGGGACGGTCTCGGTGAGGGGATGCAGGCGCGTGCCGCGGCCGCCCGCCATGATCACCGCGGGGTTCGGCAGCTTCGGCGCGCCCAGGAACTCACGCATCGTATGCAGAGCCGCCAGGCGACCGCGCCCATCCAGCACGGGGACCTGACTCACGCCCCGCGCCTTCATGAGCTCGAGTACCTCGGCTCGTCCCGTCCCCTCCGCGACCCAGACGAACGGCGCGCTCATGCAATCGGTCAACACCCGGTCCGCCAGCCCGGCCCCGCGGAGAATGGCCCGGCGCAGGTCGCCGTCGGTCACCGTGCCCAGGACCTTGCCCGTTTCCGGCTCTGTCACGAACGCCAACTCGACGGCCCCTGCGTCGATCACGCCCATCGCCGCGCGGATGGTGGCGTCCGGCGGCAGCGCGAGCGACGCCAGGAAGCCCGCTGCCCGATCCTCGTGGATCATGCGGGCCGCGCCGGATTGCCAAGCACGGTGCGCCCGGCCCCAACGGCGCTGACGACTACGGCCCCCATGCCCACGACGGCCTCCTCTCCGATGTGTGTGTGGTCCCTCACGACGGCCCCGAGGCCCACGAACGCGCCTGCCGCCACGATCGCACCACCGCCGATCACGGCTCCGGGAGCAACGTGCACGAAGTCTCCCAGCGCGACGTCGTGCTCGATGACCGAGCGGCTGTTCACGATCGCGTGGGCGCCGACGCTCGCGCGCGTGTGCACGATCGCCCCCGGAAGGATCACCGCCCCCGCGCCGATGACGGCGCTCGGTGAGACCCACGCGGCGCGGTGAACCACGGTCATCCAGCCTTCGACGTGGGCCGCCGCTGCCTCTACCGCGCTGCGCCGGGCAGCCACGTCACCTGGTGCACCGAAGCCCAGCACCGCCCAGGGTTTGCCGAGCGATGGCAGGGCCTCATCGGCGCCAAGATGGGCGAGATCCGCGACCCGCGCCGCGGGGTCCGGGTCGAGGAAGCCGAGCACGGTCACGGCGTCGCCGAGCGAGCGCATGACTTCGGCCACCACGCCCGCGTGCTCTCCTCCGCCGATCAAGACGACGCGCCTCGTCATGGGGCCCTGAGGTCCTCGGTCGAGGCCATCTCTCCCGCGCGTACACCCTTGTTCAGGTGGCGCCCCACCAGCTCGCGCGCCTCTCGCGGCGGCAACCCGGTGCCCGGGCGAAGCATGACCAGGTCCTGGCGGGTGAGCTTGGCTCCGGGGTCGAGGTCGCGCCGGTAGTGGACACTCCTGCGCACCATCGGAGCGATGTCGGCCTCTGCGGCTGCGGGCACCTTGCGCCCGTCGCCCAGCGCCGCCTCCACGTCCCGGATGTTCACGAGAAGCTCGGCCAGGTCCGGCGGCTCGAGCGACGCGGCGTGGTCGGGCCCCGTCAGCGTTCGGTCCACCGTGAAATGCTTTTCTACGATGTCCGCGCCCAGCGCGACCGCCGCGAGCGCGATCGCGGCGCCCAACGTGTGATCACTCCAACCCACCGGCACATCGAGCTCGCGCCGCAGCGTCGCCATCGCCCGCAGGTTGCAGTCACCGGGCCGAGCCGGGTAGTCGGTGACGCAGTGCAGCAGCGCGATCTGCGCGGCGCCCGCGGCGCGGGCGACCTGCAGAGCCCGACGGCACTCGTCCAGGTCGGCCATGCCCGTCGAAAGAATCAGCGGCAGCCCGTACCCGGCCACGGCCTCGAGAAGAGGGTCGTTGACCAGATCCGGCGATGCCAGCTTGAAGCCCGGCACGCCGAGCCCGGCGAGCATCGAGGCGCTCTCCTCGTCGAAAGGCGTGGACAGAAAGCACAGCCCGGCTTCCAGCGCGTGATCGGCCAGCTCGGGGTACACGGCCGGATCCAGCCGAAGCTCGGCGAGCATCCGAAACTGGCTCGAGGAGTCCCCCGTGGCAGCGACTTGGTAGGGGGCCCGCGGCGCGCTCGGCGCCACCAAGCTGGCCGGGTCGAACGTCTGGAACTTGATGGCATCGACGCCCGCGGCCGCGGCGGCGTCGATGAGGGCGTGCGCGCGACCCGGGTCGCCGTCGTGGTTGACCCCGGCCTCCGCGATCACGAAGCACGGTCGCCCGGGGCCGATCGCGCGACCGCCGATCATCATGAGGCCGCCTCCTCCGTCGCCAGCGCGCGCGCCACCCGCAAGTCCCACGCGGAATCCACGTCCAGTGAACGCTCTTCGGGCATCACGTAAGCGACCGTGCGCTCCCCGTAGAAGCTGCCCCGCTCCAGAACCGAGGCGCGGGCGAGATAGATGGCGCCGTTGAGCATGAACGCATCGGGGAGATCCTGCCGGCGAACGGGCGACTCCCGCTCCGACAGGAACGGCCGCATCAGGCCATCCACATCGACGCTGCGCGCCCAGTACGGGTGGCAGGACGCCCGCGCGACGCTGATCACAGCGTCGGCCCCCGTGTCGAGCGCGATCCGAAACGCCGCGTCCACGTCAGCGCCCGTCCGGAAGGGCGACGTCGGCTGCAAGCAGACCACCCACGCGGGGACTCGACCCTCGCTCGCCCGGAACCACTCGAGCGCGTGCCTGATCGGCTCGATACCCGGAGTGTCGTCGCGCGCCAACTCGGCCGGTCGCGTGAACGGGGCCTCCGCGCCGCACGCCAACGCCGCCTCGCGGATCGCCTCGGAGTCGGTGGATACGACCACTCGGGCGACGGCGCGGGCGGCCAGGGCGGAGGCGATCGCACGGCACACGAGCGAGGCACCTCCGACGTCGGCCAGGTTCTTCTCGGGAACATCCTTCGACCCGCCCCGGGCCGGCACGATCGCCCACAGTTGCTCGGAATCCTCAGCCACTCCGGAGCCCTTCCCTTCCTCGATCCCGGGACCCACTACGTCCGGGGCCCGGCGTAGAAGGACGTGAGCGCTTCGCGATACTCGACCGCGATCACAGCCATGGCCGCGAACGCGCCGGCGATCACGGCCGCGAGAAGGCCGGCCATGAGGGCGGACAAGCCGGCCGGATCCATCGGTAGATTAGGCGACTCCACGACCGTGATGACGGGCGTGCTGCGGACTTCCTCGATCCTAGCCTGCTCGTAGGACTGGGCGATCGAGGAGACGAGGTCCTGCCGCATTACCACCTCGCGCTGAAGCCGTTCATGCTGAAAGGAGAGCTGCGGAGAATTGCGGAACTGCCGGTTCTCCGCCAGGAACGTACGCAGCTTATCCTCGGCCGCTTCCAGCTCACCGCGCAGCGCCGCGAGCCTTTCCCCGGCGAACGCTCGCTCGGCCGCCGCCTCCGATCGCCGCACCGCCATGTCGAAGGTGTCGACGGCGGCCAGAACGCGCAGCGCGAGCCCGCGCGAAAGTACCGGATCGCGACTCGCAACCTCCAGCTCCAGAAGCCCGGACTCTCGCTCGACGCGCACGCCGATGGCGTCGCGCAGGGCGTCGACCAGGGCGGCCTCCGCCCGGTCCGGACGCTCTCTGTCGATGCCGAATTGCTCGAACAGATCGAACTCCACGGCGCGGCCGTCGCTGTCCGCGACCACCGCCCCACGCGCCACCGGCTCGAGCACCGCCCGGCTCTGGATGAGTGCCGCGTAGAAGGCCGGGGAGCGAGGGCTCGCGTCCACCGGCAACGAAATGCCGAACTGCTGCGCCATGCTGGAGATGCGGCTGAGGTTGGGGTTGCTCTCCTGGGGCATGAACGAAGCGGTGGACAGGTAGGTTGCCGGCCTCAGCACGGTCACGAAGGCGCCAAGCAGGCCCCCAACGGCGCCAACCAGCAACAGCGCCCGAGCTCGCGACCTGAGCGCCCGCACCACGCGAGCGGGGGCGAGTCTGTATTCTCGCTCGGCGCTCACGCCACCGGCTCCCGCAACAGCATGAAGGCCTCCGAGGCTTCGAATCCCATGATCTCGATCTTCACGAACCGCGCGCAGGCAGGTCGTAGAAACGCTTCATGACGACTCCCTCCAGCGGCACGCGCGCCAACTCGGCGCAGATTCTGTGCGACGCTCCGCCTCGGTCGTAGGGAGACGGCTCTGCGAAAGCACCGTCCAGGAAGTCCGCGCTGAAGGCACGCTCAATGGCACCCTGCACAGCGCTGCGCTCGGCGTCGCAGTCGATCACCGACGCACCGCGCACCCGCCCGCGCTGGCGCGGACCGACGTTGACGGTCGGCGTGCCTACGCTCGGGGCCTCGATGATCCCGCTCGAGGAATTGCCAACGACCACGGCCGCCGCAGCCAGTAGACTCAAATACCTCTCCTGTCCGAGCGCCGCGAAAAGGCGAACCCGGTCCGGATGCTCCGACTCGAAGCCCCTCAGGCGATCGTTGAGCGCCCGGCCCGCGGCGTCGGCGTTTGCCAGCGTAATGACGATGCGGGCGGAACCGAGGCCAGCCAGAGCCGCCAGGACCTCGTCGAGATCGGCGACCTGGTCGCGGTCGCTGAGCGTAACGGGATGATATGTCGCCACGACCAGCGGTCCATCGCCGGACAGCGCCACGAACTCCGCCACCGCCGCATGCGACAGCAACGATGTGCGCCGCAGCCGATCCAAGCCGGGCGCTCCGAAGTCGAATACGCGATCCGGGTCCTCGCCCAACTGGATCACTCGGCGACGGTACTCGTCCGTCGCCACGAAGTGGTAGTGGGCCATCTTGGTGATGGCGTGCCGAATCGCCTCGTCCACGGCACCCTCGGCCGCCTCGCCCCCGTGCACGTGCGCGATCACGTGTCTGGCGATCGCCGCCGCCTGGGCCGCCGCGAACGACTCGAACCGATCCCCCAGGATGACCACGATGTCCGGATCGAGGCGCCGAAACACGTCCGCGAACCCTATCAGCCCGAGCCCGACCGACTTCGCCACCGCGGACGGCGTGTCCGCCGACAGCAGCGACTCGACGATGTCGTCCGGCGGGAAGCCTGCTTCCTCGAGGTGCGTGACGGTGCGACCGAACTCCGGCGAAAGGTGCATGCCGGTCGCGACGACTTGTAGCTCCAGAGCGGGGTCCTCACGAACGTCGGCCATGAGCCAGCGCAGCAGATCGAATTCCGCCCGACTGCCCGTGACCACGCACACGCGGCGCGGCGCGCTCATCGCCGACACCCCAAGGCGGCGGAGCTGGGGACATTCAGCACGGTTCGCGCGGCGCGCCCGGTCTCGGGCAGCTCCATGCGCGGGCAGTCGGCGTACGGCGCCAGCGTGTGCAGAGGAGTCCACGCAGGGCGCGTCCGGTAGCCCGCGGCGTGATTGTGAGCCAGGATGTCCTCCAGCAGGCCCTCCACGTCGGGCAGGATGAGGGCGTTGAGCCAGTAGTTGCTCTCGGCGTGGGGCGGCTCAGCCATCACGCTCACGCCGTCGATCTCCGCGAAAGCCGCCGAATATCGCTCCGCCAATTCCCTCTTCGCCGCCAGGAACTCGCCCAGGCGGTCCAGTTGCGCGCACCCCAGCGCGGCGTTGAGCGCCGGCATGCGGTAGTTGTAGCCGACGGCGTCGTGCCTGTACTCCCACGCGTGCGGGATCTTCGCGGTCGTGCTCAAATGACGCGCGTGCGCCAGCAGATCCGCGTCGCGAGAAACCACCGCGCCCCCGCCGCCCGTGGTGACGATCTTGTTCCCGTTGAAGCTGAAAGCGCCCGCCGCGCCGAAGAGACCGGTGTGCGTGCCCTGGTGACGAGACCCGAGCGACTCCGCCGCATCTTCGACAAGGATGAGGCCGTATTTTCCGGCGACATCGGCGAGGCCCGCCAACTCGCAGGGGTGCCCGAACACGTGCACGGCGACCAGCGCACGGATGGGTCGGCCGGTGCTCTTGTTCTTCGCCCCGGCGGAGTCACCGACGGCGATCCGACTCAGGTACGCATCGACGGCTATGGGATCCACGCCGAGCCGCTCGGGCTCGATGTCCACGAAATGAGGAACGCCCCCCGCGTGCACGACCGCCGCTGCGGTCGCCGCGAACGTGAACGCCGGCACGAGTACTTCGTCACCCGGACGCACGCCGGCGGCGACCAACGCCAGTTCCAGCGCCGCGGTGCCGTTCACCGTGGCCGCGACGGGACCCCCGACGACGGTGGACAGTCGATCCTCGAACTCGTCCACGTACCGTCCCCCGTAGGAAACCCAGCCGCTCTCGACGCATTCGGCTACGGTGGCCGCTTCGGCTTCGGACAGATCGGGCTCATGCAGGCCCAGCGGGGACTTCAGGGCTCCCACGACCCGAGCGATCGCCGCGGTGATGTCGGCCGGCCGCACGGCCATCACACCGCGTACGCGTCTATGCCGCCGGCCGCACGGACCGAGGGGTCGGAGAACCACTCGACGGTCCTCTCCAGACCCGCGCGCAACCCGTCGCGACCCCCCAGAGCGGGCCGCCAGCCGGCCACCTCGCGCACACGGTTGTTATCGGAGAGCAGACGGTCCACTTCGCTTCCCTCGGGCCTAACGCGCGCGTCGTCGCGCGCGAGCGCCGGCTCTACGCCGACGATGTCAGCGATCAAGGCGACGAGTTCCGCGATCGAAATCTCGAATCCGGTGCCCAGGTTGAAGACCTCGCCGGCGCCCGCCGCGGCCCCCGCGAGAGCGAGAAAGCCCCTCACCGTGTCGTCCACGTAGGTGAAGTCACGGGTCGGATGCGTCGACCCCAGGCGCACGGGGCCCGGGCCAGCGAGCATCTGCGTGATGATCGTCGGGATTACGGCGCGAGCCGACTGGCGCGGCCCGTAGGTGTTGAAGGGGCGAACGACGGTCACCGGCAGATCGAACGAGTGGCAATACGAGAGCGCCAGCTGATCCGCTCCGATCTTCGTGGCCGAATACGGCGACTGCGGCTGCAGCGGGTGCGATTCGTCTATCGGCACGTTCAACGCGGATCCATACACCTCGCTCGTGGACGTGTGCAGGAACCGCTCGACCCCGGCTTCGCGGGCAGCCTCCAACACGTTGAGCGTGCCCGAGACGTTCGTCTGAACGTAGCTGCGCGCGGCCTGGTAGGAGTAAGGAATGCCGATGAGAGCGGCGAGGTGGAACACCATGTCGCAGCCGTCGACCGCGCGCCGCATCTGGCCCGAGTCGCGGACATCGCCCGCGAGCACTTCGAGCTGCTCGTGATCGCGCTCGCGAGACTCGTCCAACCAGCCCAGGCTGCCCCGGGAGTTGTACCGCACCAGCGCACGCACCGAGTCGCCGCGCCTCAGCAGCGCCTCGACCAGATGCGATCCGATGAATCCTCCAGCACCGGTGACGAACGCCCTCACGACTCCTCCTCCACGATCTGCCCTTGTCCGCCCGGCCGTCCGCACCGTGGCGCCGGGTGGGAAGACCCCCTCGTCCGCCGGCGAACCCGTTCTGGCGCGATGGTAGCCGCGGCGCGAACCCGCTGCAAGCCGCCGGACGCCCTCAGTCCTTCGCGCCCGCGCCCCGCGCGCCGCCTCCATCCAGCGCGCCCTGCTCCGCCAGCGAGACCCAGCGACCGTCTCCGATGACCACGTGGTCCAGAACCGGGATGCCCAGAATCCGCCCGCTCCGCGCGAGCTGCGCGGTAACGGCACGATCCTCGGGTGACGGGGTCACGTCGCCGGAGGGGTGGTTGTGGACGACGATGATAGCGGAAGCGTTCTCGAGGATGGCGTGACGGAACACCTCGCGGGGGTGGACGATGGAGGCGTCGAGGATCCCTCGCGACACCTGGACCTCGCGCAGCACTCCGTGTTGGCTGTCCAACAGTATCGCCCAGAACTCCTCGTGCGGCAGATCCCGTAGGCGTGGTCCGCACAGATCGAAGACGTCACTGGGGTGTCGGATCCGCCGCCTGGCCACCGGCGACTCGCTGGCGAGGCGGCGCCCCAACTCCAGCGCCGCGCTCACACGCGCCGAAACGGCGGGGCCGACTCCGGGGACCGCCTCCAGATCCCGCTGAGGCCTCCGCGCGAGCGCTCGCAACGATCCTCCGGAGGTGGACAACAGGTCTGTGGCGACGTCCACCGAGTTGCTGCCCGGAGGGCC
>JBDLIA010000113.1 GCA_039715185.1 Gemmatimonadota bacterium | reverse complement strand
CTCGACGCCCTCGCCGAGGCCATGTCGGGCGACGCGCTCGACGCCGCGCTACGCTGGATAGCGGTCGGCTGCGCCACGCGTTCGCTGGCGACCGACATCGAGCAGGCCGCCACCCGCATCCACGAGCTGGTGGGCGCGGTGAAGAAGTTCACCTACATGGACAACCTGGCCGGCCCCGAGGCCGTGGAGGTCGAGCCGGGCCTGCGCGATACCGTCCGGGTGGTGGCGTCCAAGGCCAAGGCCAAGGGCGCCGCCATCACGCTGGAGATAGAAGCCGGCCTGCCGCGCGTGCACGCCACGGGCGGCGAGCTGAACCAGGTCTGGATGAATCTGATCGACAACGCGCTCGACGCGGTCCCGGAGTCCGGCCGCGTGGAGGTCGAAGCGCGCCGAGAGTTGGACCGCGTCGTGGTGAGCGTGGTGGACGACGGACCCGGGATCCCCCAGGACGTGCAGCCCCGCATCTTCGACCCCTTCTTCACCACCAAGCCACCCGGCCAGGGCACCGGCCTGGGCCTGGACATCACGCAGCGGTTGCTGCGCAGCTACAGTGGAGAGGTATCCGTTGAGTCGCGCCCGGGGCGGACCGAATTCCGGGTCAGCCTCGTGCCGGCGAGAGGGGACGGCGGCGAGAAGGAGAGGCCAGCGACCTCTGAGGAGCTGTCCTCGTGAGCCAACCGACCATACGCATCGCCGAGTCCGAGGAGGCCATCCGTGCGTGTTACCCGGGCTTCTCGGAGCTGCGGCCGCACCTGGCCGAGGACGACTTCGTTGAGCGTGTGCAGCGCCAGCGGCGCGAGCACGGCTACACGATGGCGTACATCGAGGAGGACGGCGCGGTCGTGGCGGGGGCCGGCTACCGGGTCGCGGAGTACCTGGCGTGGGGTAGGACGTTCTATCTGGACGACCTGATCACGGCGACCTCGGCGCGCGGGCGGGGCTACGGCGGGGCTTTGCTGGACTGGCTGCTCGAACGGGCGCGGGAACTGGATTGCGACCAGTTCCACCTGGATTCGGGAACGCATCGCTACGCTGCGCACAGGCTGTACATGGGCCGCAAGCTCAACATCAGTTCCTACCACTTCTCAAGGGACATCGAGTAGGGGAACCGGTCCCGTCGCCGGGCTCGTTACTGAGGCGACGCTGTTCGGCCCTTTGAAATGCCCCGGCTCACAGGCCTCCCTACATGCGAATTGCACTGACGTACCCGGCGATTATCGGCGCGGCGCTGGCGCTCGCGGCCTGTGCATCGGGCGACCCGGCCATGCCCGGCGGGCTCACTCTGATCGAGCTGCCGCTTCGGGTCCACGTGCTGTCGTCTCGGGTCGACCAGATCGACAGCGACGCGACCGACGCGCAGGTTGGGGCGCTACTCGATCGCTCGAACCAGATCTGGGCCCGCGCCGGGATCCGCTTCACGCTCGATCTTACGGTGCGCGAGGCGATCGGCGCCGAGGCCGAAATCGAGGCCGCTCTCGCCGGCGGACCGGTGCCGCTCTCGGTGATCGCGGGTGGTCTGCCGCGCGGCGAGTTGAGCGGCGGTCGCTGGGACGCGTTCATCGTGGACGATCTTACCGCGCTGTCCGGGGCGCCGGGGGTCTTCGTTCCCAGCATCCCGGCGCTGGTGTCGTCCGAGGTGGACCCCGCCGGAATCAACGATCCGGGGCGGATCCTGGCGCACGAGCTGGGGCATTCGCTCACGCTGGAGCACGTCGACTGCCCGCCCGAGGGCAATCTCATGGCGGCGGGCTGCCCGGGCACCGATCGCGGGCGGCTGACCGACGCTCAGATCGAGGCCGCCAGGGCGAAGGCCGAAACCGGGAGACCGGTGCCGTTCTAGTGGGTGGTTCGACGGGACGAGGGTGGAGAGGCGCATAACCTGCTCCGACGGGAATCAGCAACTCGTTCGAGATTCGAACGAGTTGCAAATCGCGAAAATGGAGCATCTGCCCCCTCGACCTCGAGCGAGTCGGTCACCAAAAAAAAACGGGCCGCCCCGTTGCCGGGACGGCCCTTTGCCAGCTAAGTGGCCATCGCCCCTAGGGGCGATCTCGCTCGTTTAGAGCTGAACGACGTTCTCCGCCGCGGGACCCTTGGCCCCGTCAACGATGTCGAACTCGACGCTCGCGCCCTCGGCGAGGGTCTTGAAGCCCTCCGCCTGAATGGCGCTGTGGTGAACGAAGCAGTCCTTGCTACCGTCCTCCGGCGTGATGAATCCGAAACCCTTCTGGTCGTTGAACCACTTTACTGTACCCTTGGCACGCATTAATCGCGCTCCTTGGCTGTGCAGTTCGGAGTAACGATCAATCCGTACTTACCGACTGCCCTGTTTGCGCGGAACCCCCGCGCGGTTCGTGGCCTACCGTGGCCACAATAATAAAGGGCGCCAACCTCATGTTCGAGGTCGCCACCCTCTGAGATCCTGGAAGCCCCACTCGGGGGCTGACGACCAACGGTCGCGGTTGGGGGCCAGGATGTCAAGAGTTTGTCCAGGCGCAGCGGCTCCCCGATGCCTCGGCTCCGCTCTCCGGCCTCGCAGTAGTCGACTGCTCGAACTCCGGCCGCTAGGTTCGATAAGGCGCACCAGGGCGCCGCCGGTCCGCGGGCAGGACGGAGTCCACCTGGCCCAGTACGAAAACGTTGCGGGTTGCGGCGCGGGGAAGAGCGTTGCCGCGCGCCAGCGAACCTCCTTTGCGCCCGTCGCCGGCGGACACCGGGCAGAGCACGGGGAGGCTCGTCTTGTCCAGCCGTCACTTCGGGGTACGCCCCAATCTCCAGCAGCTCAAGAGCCAGGCGAAGGACCTACTCCGCGACGTGAGGGAGGGGAAGGCTTCGGCGGTCGCAGAATTCATCGCATTCCACCCCGCAGGCAGGCTCAAGCCCGGCATCCGCTTGGCCGACGCCCAGCTTGCGCTAGCCCGGACGTATGGCGTGCGGAGCTGGCCTCGCCTGGTACGCGCCTGCCGAGTCGTGGACGCGATCTGGGCGGATGACGTCCCCGGGCTCGAGGCGCTGATCCGGGCGCACCCGAATTTGCTGCACGAGATGGCGCTCGGGACCGAGCGCAGCAGTTGGGGTCCGCCAATGAGCTACGCGGCCAACCTCGGCCGGGACGCCCTCATCCGTCTCCTGCACGACCTCGGCGCCCGCGATCACGAGAAGGCGCTGGATCGGGCAGCGTTACAGGGACAGGTGGGTTCTGCCCGGCTCGTCCATTCTCTGATGGGATCACCTCGGCCGGACTCCAGCCTCCTGCGCGGACCTGCGTACACGCTCAGCGAACACGGGACACGACTCGTCCTCGAGCTCGGGGCGCCTGTGGTGGGAGAGCGCGGGGAGCGACTCGCCCCGGTCGATGTGGTGCTGGAGAGCGACAGCCGAAAGCCCCCCTCCAAGCACCGCATCCTGGAAGCGTACGTCCAGCGCGGGCTGACGCTGCCGGATACACCGCCGATGGCGGTGCACCGAGGCCGGATCGACCTGCTTCGAGAGCACCTTCGGCGCGATCCGGATCTGCTGAGCCGTCGCTTCTCACACGAGGACATCTATCCGCCGGATCTGGGCTGCCACGACGAGGTGTTCGCCACACACGGGACCCCGCTTGGTGGCGCCACGCTGTTGCACATGTGCGTGGACTACGACGAAGAGGAGATCGGCCGCTGGCTCCTCGACCAGGGGGCGGATTCCAACGCCACGGCAGGGACCGACGCGGAGGGGTTCGGTGGGCACACCCCGCTCTTTTCGGCCGTCGTGTCGCAGCCCAACTACTGGTGGAATCGATCCGGCTCCGAGCGGCTGGCGTTCTGGGCCGAGCTGCTGCTGGACCGGGGCGCCGACCCGAACGCGCGCGCCTCGCTGCGGAAGGCGTTGCACCCGGGGTACGGCGACCCGGTGCTGCGCGCATGCCGCGACGTAACGCCGTTGTCCTGGGGCCGCCGGTTTCACGATCCGCGATTCGTCAGCGAGCCCGCCATGGAGCGGATCGCGGCCCGTGGCGGCTTGCCCTGACCTCCTCCGGGTGAGGCTAATCCTCCGCCAGCGGGTCCGTCGTCCCGGGGTGCTTGGGACGCTCCTCCATGGGCGGCTTGCTGAACTTGGGCTTGGCGGGGATGCCCACCGCGACCTCTCCGGACTCCACGTTCTTGGTGGCGAGAGCCATGGCGCCGACCATGCCGTCATCGGCCACGTGCACGCCAGCGAGGACCGTGGCGTGGTAGGTGATGCGCACGCCGTCGCCCAGGATGGTGGCGGGAGAAAACACATCGCGCTGGTCGCCCAGGCCGTGCGTGTGGCTGTAGATGTTGGCGAAATCGGCCACCGACGTCTTGTTGCCCAGCTTGATCCCGCCGCGGTCGTCCAGCAGCACGTGCCGGTGGATCACCACGCCGTCGCCCACCTCCATGTTGTAGCCGAAGGAGAACTTCACGTGGTGGAAGCACTTGAAGTTCTTGCCGCAGGAACGGAAGACGTGCTGCGCCAGGATGCGCCGAAACTTGATGCCGACGTGGATGTTCTCTCCCACGGCGCTCTTGTCGAACATCTCCCAGAGCCACAGGAGCGGCTTCACCGGACGGTATTGGTCGGGATCGAGGTCCTCGTAGTACTCGGATTCGAGCGTGACGTTGCGCGGGTCCATCTGCAGCAGGGAGACCCTCCCGCCCGCGCTCAGATCGCCCGGCTCCGAGTCGCGCAGGTGCGGGAAGTACAGGTCCGTGAGGACGGTCCGGCACAGCTCGTCGCGGTCGCACGCCGGGTCCGTCAGCGCGTCGGCGATGTCCCCGAGCCACGCCTCGTAGGTGCGCTCGGCGTCGCCGGCGACGGGGACCTTCCGGAGCGGCAGAAACGCCATGTGAGCCTCTGATCGGGAGCCGATCGCCGGGCGCGGCCGGTGCCGCGCCGCCCGTCCATCAGCATACGCAAAGGCGTCAGCCGGGGTCAATGCGGGGGGCCGTCGCGTGGTCTCGCCGGCGCTGGCGCGTCCGTCCACCGGGCGCTCTTGACGCCACGCCCCACGCGCGCGAGCTTGCCCATGGAGCTACATGAGAATCAGTATCAACTAGAGTGCGATGCGAAAATACATTCTCGCGTTCGCGGTGGTAGCGAGCGCGTCCCTGGGAGCACCTGGGGTGGCCGCGCCGGCGGCCGCCCAGGAGCCGAGCGACACGCTCGAGGCCGAAGTCGAAGAGCTGAGGCAGCGGCTGGAGGACCTGGAGCTGCTGGTGGCGCAGCAGGCGGCGCTGCTGGAGGGGCGCCTGACCGGAGAGATGCACGCCGAAGAGCGGCGCGGCGCGGTCCCCGACCAGCGCCAACGGACGGTGTCCGGCATCTACGGCCGGCCGTTCGTGTGGCAGGGCGGCGGCGCCGCCGTGGGCGGCTACGTGGACCTGGAGCTGGAGGCCGCGCTCGAGACCGACGAGCTGACCTTCGACCAGCACCGCCTGATCCCGTTCATCTTCGCCGAGATCACCGACCGCATCCACTTCGGAACCGAGCTCGAGTTCGAGCACGGCGCCGACGAGATCAAGGTCGAGTTCGCGGCGCTCGACGTGTCCTTCGCGGACTGGATCAACCTGCGCGGCGGCATCCTGCTGTCGCCGCTGGGCAAGTTCAACCTGGTCCACGACTCGCCGGTGAACGACCTGACCGAGCGTCCGCTGGTGAACCGCCAGATCATTCCCACCACGCTGTCGGAGGCGGGCGTCGGTTTCTTCGGGACCATCTATCCCAGCGAGAGCGCCGTGGTGACGTACGAGGCGTACGTGGTGAACGGCTTCGACGCGGACCTGCTGGCGGGCGATGGGGAGGCGCGGCTGCGCTCGGGGCGGGGCAGCGTCGAGACCGACAACAACGCCGAGAAATCCGTCGTGGGACGGATCGGCTACTCGCCGGTGCTAGGCGTGGAGGTCGGCGCCTCGGCGCACCACGGCGTGTACGCGCCCGACGACGCGGACGAGCAAGCAGCGCTCGGCCTCGCGGGCGATGAGACGCTCACCATCGCCGCCGCCGACGCGATCTTCACACGCGGCCCCGTGGAGTTGCTCGGCGAAGCCGCGTGGGCCACGCTGGACGCGCCCGCCGGCACCGCCGATGCACAGTTCGGCTACTACGCGCAGGCCAATCTGCACTTCGGCCAGGGCGCGATCGGCATGTTCCCCAGCTCGGTGTTCACCGCGGTGGGCCGCTGGGGCGAGATAGACCTGGACAGCGACCTGGACGACGCCCGGCAGCGGCGGCTGACGTTGGGGCTCAACTGGCGGCCGGTGGAGGAGACCGCGTTCAAGGTGGACCTCCTGACCGACTGGTTCCAGGACGCCGCGGGCGAGTTCGGCGACGCGGAGCAGAAGATCTTCTTCTCGCTGGCGTCCTATTTCTAGCGCGCCTTTCGGGCGGAACCGCGGCGGCCGCCCGTGCTGACCCTGCACCGCTTGAGCGCGGGCTACCGGGTCCTGTACACCGGCGTGCTGCTGTTCATGACCGCCGGCACGGCGGCGCACACCGCCCACCAGGCGGCGCGCACCGGCCTGTCGCCGCGCGCCATTGCGGAGTGGTATCGGGGCAACGAGGGCGACGCGGCGGCCACCGTACTGCTTTTCCCGCGGGGCTTCGAGGAGGTGCTGGGCGACGCCTGGCTGGCGCTCACCACGTACGCGCTGGCGCTGCTGATTTTCGGCGCCGTGATGGCGCGTTCGGGGGTCGCGCGCCGGCTGGGCACCGGCCTGCTGCTGGCGTACGTGGCGGGCGCCGTCGTGCTGTCCGCCTCACCCTTCCTGGTCGCTTTCGCGGGGGCCGGGTGGGCAGCCCCGACGAGCGGCGCGTTGTTGGCCCAGCCGGCGCTCGCCGCGGGGCTCTCGACCCTGGCGATGTGGGAGATGTGGGCGCGCCGGGAGCGGGGGCCGCGCTTCGACCCGGAACGCGTCGTCGGACGCGCCGCGGCGCGGGTTGCCGGGCCAGCGGGCGCCAGGCTACAATAGAGAATGAGATTCGTTCTCAACGAGGCCATGGAACAGGACTCACCCAGTCACTGTACGCGGAGCGCCGGCGGGTTAGGCGCTCTCCTGCTCGCCGCCGGGCTCGGACTCGGCGTCGCCTCCCTTGTGCCCACCCCGGCCGCTGCCCAGTTCGCGCGCGCTCCGGACCCGGAGGAGCGGGTACTGCTCACCGTGGAGGAGGCGCTGCGCGAGGTCTTCCCCGGGCACGCCGCGGTCGAGACGACCGCCTGGCGCCCCAGCGCGGAGCGGCGCGCGTCCATGGAGGAGCGGCTCGGCCGGCGCCTCTTCGAGCCGCGCTACGAGATCATGGAGGTGCGCTCGGCCTCCGGTCTCATGGGCTATGCGGTCGTCACCGACGAGCGCGGCAAGTATCGTCCGATCACCCTCATGGTCGGCGTGAGCCCCGATCTCCGCGTGCGCGACACCGCCATCCTGGTGTACCGCGAGAGCCGCGGCGGCCAGGTGCAGCGGCAGCGCTTCCTGCGGCAGTACCGGGGCAAGGACTCGTCGGACGCCATCCGCATCAACAGCGACATCGTCAACATCAGCGGGGCCACCATCTCGGTGCGCTCGGTGAACGCCGGCGTCCGCAAGATCCTGGTCGTTGTGGAGGAGTGGTCGGCGGCCCGGTAGCGCCGAGCGAACGGCCGTGACCCAGTTCTTCACCTACCAGGGCTTCTCGCTCCGCCGCGCGGGTCTGCACATCCGCGTGCTGATCACCGCGTTCCTGGGCGTGTCCGCGCTGGCCCTGGCGGTGGGCGTTCTCAACCACTGGGTGCGCACGGGTCTCAGCCCGGCGGGCGCCGCCTCCTACATGCGCGGGAACGGCGTCGACCTGCTCGAGAAGTCCCCGCTGGAGTTGCTGGACGCCACCCACCCGCACCTGTTCGGGCAGGCCTTCTTCTTCTTCGTGCTGTGCCACCTGTTCGCGCTCGTGCCGGTGCGCTCCTCGGTCAAGCTGTGGGTCTACGTGGCGGCGTTCGCGTCGGTCCTGGTGGACGCCGCGTCGCCGTGGCTGATCCGCTACGTGGGGCCGGGCTTCGGCTGGCTGCAGATCACCGGCACCACGCTCATGACGATCGTCTTCGCGGTGCTGGTGGGGTGGCCGCTGCGCGAAATGTGGTTCGCGCGCGGCGAGCCGCGCAGGCCAGCCGCCGCGTGAGGGGACCGGCGTGCGCCGCGCTGGCGCTGGCGCTGGCGGCTTGCGGCGGAGAAGAGAGCGCGGAGCGACCCGGCGCGACGGGCGATCGTGCCGCCCGTTCCGCGGCCGGCGAGTTGGCCGAGGTCCGGCGCGCCTGGCCGGTCATGGGGACGCTCCTGGAGGTCGTCGCCTGGCACCCAGACTCCGCTGCCGCCGCGGCCGCCATCCACTCCGCCCGCGCCGCCGTCACCGCGGTGGACTCGCTCATGTCCAACTACCGCGCTGACAGCGAGCTTTCGCTCTTGAACCGGCGCGCGGGCGGCGCCGAGCGCACGCCCGTCTCCGAGTGGACGGCGCGCGTCCTGGCGGCGTCGCTCGAGTGGGGCGAGGCGAGCGGCGGCGCGTTCGACGTGACCGTGGGCCCCGTGGTGGACGTGTGGGGGTTCTACCGCGAGCGCGGCGCCATCCCCGCGCCGGCCACGCTCGACTCCGCGACCTCTCTGGTGGGGCACCGGGGCATCGACTACGATGCCGCGGGCGCGAGCGCGCGCCTCACCAGGCCGGGCATGCGGCTGGACCTGGGCGCCATCGCCAAGGGCTTCGCGGTGGACCGCGCGCTCGACGCGCTGGGCGCGGCGGGGGTAGCGGCGGCCATGGTCGACCTGGGCGGCAACGTAGGCGTGCTGGGAGCGTCGCCG
>JBDLIA010000112.1 GCA_039715185.1 Gemmatimonadota bacterium | reverse complement strand
GGGATTCGGCCCGCCGCGGGTGGTCAGCGAAGGAAGTTACCGGCGACCAGGAGTCACCATGAACGCCAACGCTCTCCCCCGTTGTGTAGCGCTCCTCGCACTCGTCGCGCTGTTCGGCTGTCGTCCCGGACCGCCCGACGATACGGTCGATGATGGACCGCAAGTGGGCGCGGACGACCAAGAAGTTGCGTGCCACATTCCGCCCAGGCTGTCCGGTCCTGTGACGATTTCCGTGGTGCCGGACGGGGACTCGGCCGTGGTGGCAGTGAACCGGCAACCGGTCCTGGTGTGCGCGGGCCAGAGGCTCGAGTGGCTAAGCAACGCCACCGTCGCCAGCTGGGAGGTGGTCTTCAGGCCGGATTCGACGCCCTTCGCCTTCGATACGGTTAGGTCCAACGCCGGCGGCGTCGGCGGCGGTCAGGCCAACAATCTCGGCGCCTTCAAGTACGACATCGTCGCCGTGACGCCGGCCGGAGAAAGGATCCCGCTGGACCCCGACGCGGTGATCGTTCCGGGGCTCCCCATCAGGTGAGCAGAGGCTGACGGGCTAAGGGGGCGACTCCGTTGGGTCAACCGCGGCGATGAACGATCTCAGACATCGCCGAGTTGCCCGGTGAGCGCCTTGAAGCGAGGCGTTTCGTAGAGCTCCTCGAAGAACCAGTCCCCGCGCAACGATTCGCGAGCGGCGGGCCGGGCCTTCGCGAACTCCTCCAAGCGGTCGAGCGCGAGGTCGGGGTCGCCGAGCAGCAGCCAGGCGTGTGCCTCATCTCTGGCGAAAAGTGGTATCGGCTCGGGCTCCCGTGCGCGCTCGATCAGAGCGCGCGCCGAGTCGCCGAGTTGGGCCTTGGCGGCGACGCCCGCCAACAGCATCAGGCCGTAGCGCCGATTCACGCTCCTCCGGGCCTCCGTGGAAACGCGCACCAAGCCGTCCTGCAGTTCCCAGGCGCTCTGCACGTCGCTCGAGTCGGCCCCGTAGGACTTGAACAGGATGAGGCCGCAAATGTAGAACGCCCCTATCTGTCGCCAGCGCCGACGACCTTCCGAGCAGTACCGGTCCGCTGCCTCACCGTCCCGCAGATCGTTCGCCGTCGTATAGAGCTGATAGACGACCGAGGGCGCCTGATCGAAATAATAATCCGCCTCCAGCGCCCGCCGCGCGTACCGAAACGCCTCCTCGTAGCGGTTCTGTCTTCGATACAGTCTGCTGAGCGCCCACGCGGCAACGGGCCGATCCGGGTCGGCTCGCAGCGCAGCCAGCAGATCGCGCTCCGCTTCCCGCATCAGATCCCCCGCTTCCGGCTCGGCGGCGACCTCCGCCAGTCCGAACCCCACCCGGCCCCGCAGTTCGGCCGCCGCCGCGTCGCCGGGGGCCTTCGCCAACGCCCGATCGGCGTGCCGCATCGCCTCGCTCGCCCAGGATGCTACGTAGCTGCCCGCGAACTCTGTTTCGGCGAGGGATCTGCGCTCCGCGGTCCAACCGCGTTCCACGATCGGCGTGGTCCAGTCGGGGTCCAGCCGTTCGGCCTCGGCAAGGAGCGAGTCGGATGCTACCAGCGATCCGATCGCGCCCGGGGCATCGGACGGGAGAATCGCTATCGCCTCATCGCGAGCTTCGAGCGCTCGCTGGACCAGCAGCCAGGCGTCGTCGCTTTCCGTCTCGGCGCGCAGGGATCTCAGGCGGATCTCCACGCCGAGCTCCTCGCGCAGCAGCCTCGCCACCTCGGTGGCGAGGTCCGCGCCGAGCGCCAGCTCGTTGCCCGTCGCGCCGAATAGATCGGCGGACGCGACCACCCTGGCGCCGCTGTCGGCAGCGGCGATCAAGCGCACGGTGACCCTGAGGCTGTCCCCGGACCGAGCCAATCCGCCCTCGACGATCGCGCCGACGTTCAGATCCTGGAAAACGCTGTCCAGCGGGACCTCCCCGCCGCGGTAAGGCTTGACCGCGCTGAGAGACCTCACGTCCAGCGTGGGCACTGCGTGCAACTGGCCGATGAGGTCGCTGGTGAAGCCGCTCGCGAGGGACCCGAGATCCTGGCCCGGGCTGAAGTCGTCGAAGTAGAGCACCGCGACGCTGCGCGGGTCCGCGCCCGTGGCGGGTGGCGGCTCCGGGAGCACGCGCCGCAGGACGACGAAACTGGCAATCAGGATCACCAGCGCCGCGGCGAGCGCGGCGACCACCTGGGTCGTTCGCGGCTTGCGCACCCAACGGGGCCAGGGGCCACGCGTTCCGGGTGATCCATCCACGCCGACGGCGGTGTCTTCCTGGGCCCATGCGAACAGGATCACGATCAGGAAGCCCACCAGCGCGACGACAAGCGCGGCCCTGAAAAAGGCGCCGGACAGCACTTCCCGATCGACCAGCATGTCCACCACCTGGAGCGCCGCCCACGCGACCATTACGTAGACGACGGCCAGCCGATAGATGACGCGCTCGCGCAGGCGGTCCATGAACCGGGTGAGTGGCGAACGCGGAGGATCCGGCAGGGCCTCGGGAGCCCCGGCGTCGCCGGCGGATCCTGCCCCGCCTACCCGCGCGCGCGCCGCCTGCGCCTGGGCGGCAAGCCGGTCCCGCTTCGCCTCTCGCCACCGGGCCAGTCCCCGCACCGACAGGGGCGGCATGCCCACCAGGAATGCTCCGCCGTACTCGCGCAACGCCCCGGCCCAGTCCCCGGCCGCGACTCGTTTTTCGAAGCGAGCGACGTCGAGCCTCACCCCCGGCGTCGAACCGAGTCGGACCTCAGTGGCGGCATCATCGACCGCTTCATGACCCAGCGAAGCCCGGATAACGGCGATCAGCTCGGAGAGAAGCTCCTCGCTGGCACGGTGTCCGGAGCCGGAGGGCCGATCGCCCGCGAGCATGCCGAGCAGGTCGGACCGATCCAGCGGGCCCTCGAGTGCCAGCATCGTGAACAGCACGAATGCGTCCGGGTGCGCCAGAAGACCCAGGCGCCTCTCACCTTCGGCGGAGATCGCGACGGTGCCGAGCGTCCTGACGTCGACCATGATTCGGCGGCCCCCGTACGGTATGCGTTGAGCGGGTTCCATTGACACTGCTGGACGGCCGTTTGTGGCGCAAGGAGGCTCTCTCGTCGGGGTGGCCCGCGTTCGGCGGCCCGCTGCGGGTGTGTCGTTCATTGCAATTCTTCCTCGGCTGGGCGCAGGGCGGCGCCGGTACCTGCAGCCGAAGATCGGGGTCGAGAGGCCCCAGGCGGTTCCGCGGAACTACGTAGTCGACACGCGACGATGTCGTAGCCGCATCCCGCCCTGGCGCGCAGGCCGGTGGTTTCGCAAGGTCCTACCGGGGAGGCAGGTAGGTCCGTTCACGCCGACGGAGACGCCCGTTGCAGAAATTAGAGAACCGATCGAGTCGCCGCCGCTTCCTGGAGATCCTCGGTGCCGCCGCGGGTGCCATCCTGGCGCGCCCGGCTGATCTGTTGGCGAAGGAAGCCGAGGTCGAGGGATCACGGGTGCCCGGCGTTCTCCGCGCGCGCAGGGCCGGGCTGATTCTGCGCGGAGGGGTCGTGTACGACGGCACGGGGCGTCCTCCCCTGCGGGCGGACGTACGCATCCTGGGCGATCGCATCTCGGCGATCGGTCCGAGTCTGCCCGGAGC
This sequence comes from Gemmatimonadota bacterium, assembly GCA_039715185.1. Taxonomy (NCBI): domain Bacteria; kingdom Pseudomonadati; phylum Gemmatimonadota; species Gemmatimonadota bacterium. Next base: position 6,013 of record JBDLIA010000112.1, on the reverse strand, counting down.
GGCCGACCTGGACGAGGTGGACCTGGAGGGGCTCGCGCTGGCGCCCGGGTTCGTGGACATCCATTCGCACACCGACCTCGGCCTGCTCGTCGACCCGCGCGCCGAGAGCAAGATCCGCCAGGGGGTCACGACGGAGGTCGCCGGCCAGGACGGCAGCTCGGTCGGACCCTGGTCGGATGGGATGGCCGCCGCGGCGCGCGGGCGACTGGATGTCGACATCGACTTCCGCGACCTGGGTGGCTTCTTCGCGCGGCTCGAGCGGGACGGCATGGCTCCCAACGTGGCGAGCATGATCGGCGCGGGGACGGTGCGTCAGCGAGTCGTCGGGCTGGACGACCGGCCCGCGTCCGCGCAGGAGCTGGCGCGCATGGTGGAGCACGTGGTGGAGGCGCTGGCCGCGGGCGCGTGCGGCCTGTCCAGCGGACTGGAGTATCTGCCAGGGGGGTTCGCCAGCACCGACGAGCTCGCCACTCTCGCGGCCCCGCTCCGTACCACGGGCCTTCCCTACGCGAGCCACATCCGCAACGAGGACGACACCCTCCTGGCCGCCATCGAGGAGGCGCTCGCGGTGGGCAGCCGCGCGGGCGTGCCGGCCCACGTGTCGCACCTGAAGGCCCTCGGAGGGCGCAACTGGTGGAAGGGAGACGTCGCGCTCGAGCTGATCGACCGGGCGCGTGCCGGCGGCGCGGACGTGACCTTCGATGTGTATCCCTACACCGCGTACGCGACTTCTCTGGGCGCCACGCTGTTCCCGCTGTGGGCGAGAGAGGGGGGGACCGAAGCGCTCATCGGTCGACTCTCGGGCGACGACGCAGGGCGCTTGGAGGCCGCGGCCCGGGAGAAGGTGGCCAAGGTCGGCGACTGGGGCCGCTTCCAGGTCACATCAGCGGGAGACGATGCCTTCGCCTACGCAGTAGGTCACGACCTCGGCGAGCTGGCCGGGGACCGAGGGGTCGATCCGTGGCGCGTGGTGCTCGACCTGATCGTCGGCGATCGCAACCGGACCGGCGTGGTGGTCACTGCCATGACCGAGGACAACGTGGAGCGGGCGCTCGCCCACCCAGCCGGCATGGTCTGCTCTGACGGAGGCGCCCGCGCGACAGACGGCCCGCTCTCCGGGGGCGCCCCACACCCGCGTACCTATGGCTCTTTCCCCCGCGTGCTCGGGCGCTACGTCCGGGACCTCGGGGTCCTACCTCTCGAGGCCGCGATCGCCAAGGTGACGAGCGCCCCCGCGCGCCGGCTGCGTCTCGTGGACCGCGGACTCGTGGCGCCCGGCGCCTTCGCCGACCTGGTCGCGTTCGACCCCTCCCGCGTGGAGGACGTGGCGACCTTCGACGACCCCCACCGCTACCCGGACGGGATCCCGCACGTGCTGGTCAACGGCGCGTGGGTGCTCCGCGACGGTGAGCGCATGGCTCACGCGCCGGGGCGCGTGCTGCGCCCAGGCTGAGGGGAGGCGCCCCACACGGGGTGTCCCTCCGCCTGACGACGGCCGCCGCGCCTGGACCGTAGATTGATGCAGCCGCATCGTCATCGAGGATGAGCCATGCCCCCGCTCTCACCCGATAAGGTCCACCGGACCGAGCCCGTCACGGGCCCGGATAGCGCGCCCGTGTTCCGCGCGCGTGGCCTCACCAAGGTCTACGAGATGGGCGAGGTGGAGGTGCGCGCGCTGGAGAGCACGGACCTCGACCTGAGCCCGGGCGAGTTCGTCGTCATTCTCGGACCTTCGGGCAGCGGCAAGTCCACCCTGCTGAACATCCTCGGCGGACTCGACACGCCCACCGAGGGGGACGTCGCCTTCGGCCACCACCGGCTGAGCGAAGCGGACGAGTCGGAGCTCACGGACTTCAGGAGGGAGCACGTCGGCTTCGTCTTCCAGTTCTTCAACCTGCTACCCAGCCTCACCGCGCTGGAGAACGTCCGCCTGGTCACCGAGATCTCCGAGGAGCCCTACGATCCCGAGGAGGCGCTGCGCATGGTGGGCCTAGAGGAGCGCCTCCACCACTTCCCGGCCCAGCTTTCCGGAGGCGAGCAACAGCGCGTGGCGATCGCCCGCGCCGTCGCCAAGCGGCCCGACGTGCTGTTGTGCGACGAGCCCACCGGATCGCTCGACTACGAGACCGGCAAGCTCATCTTGGAGGTGCTGGAGCAGGTGAACCGAGAGACCGACACGCTCACGGTGGTGGTCACCCACAACGCGTCCATCGGCGCGCTCGCCGACCGGGTGCTGCGCATGCGCAGCGGCAGCATCGTCGCCGAGGAGAAGAACGAGGTGCGAGCCAGTCCCGCGGACATCGAGTGGTGAGATCGTGCGCACCCTCGACTTGAAGGTCCTGCGGGACGCGGCCCACCTGAAGGGCCAGCTCTTCGCGGTCGCCGGCCTGGCGGCCTGCGGCGTCGCGGTGTTCATCATGCTGCGGTCGATGCACGGCTACCTGCGCGACAGCCAGCGGGCCTACTACGACGACTACGGCTTCGGAGAGCTGTTCGCCCATGCCGTGCGCGCCCCGGAGTCACTCGAGGGCCGCATCGGGGACATTGCCGGGGTGGGGCAGGTCTACACCCGCATCGTGCGCGACGTCCTGGTCGACGTCCCCGGCCTCGCCGAGCCCGCCACCGGCCGTCTCGTCTCGCTGCCCATCGACGGCGGCCCGGCGTTGAATCGACTGCACCTGAGGTCGGGCCGGCTGCCGGAGCCGAACCGGCGCAACCAGATCGTGGTGAGCGCCGCCTTCGCGGCCGCCAACCAACTCCGGCCGGGCGACGCGCTCGGCGCCAACATCAGCGGGCGCTGGGAGCAGCTCACGATCGTCGGTACCGCCATCTCGCCCGAGTTCATCTACGAGATCAGCGGCCTGGGGAGCATGTTCCCGGACAACCGCCGCTTCGGCGCGATGTGGATGGGCGAGGACGCCATGGCCGCCGCGTTCGAGATGGAAGGGGGCTTCAACGACCTCGTCGTGGATCTGCGCGAGGGCGCATCGGAGGCGGCCGTGCTCGCGGAGGTGGACGAGTCCCTGGAGCCCTACGGAGGGACCGGCGCGTACGGCCGCGACCTCCACCTGTCGCACGAGTTCGTCACCTCCGAGATCGAGGAGACACAGGTGACCGCGTCGTTCTTCCCGGCGTTGTTTCTGATCGTGACCGCCTTCCTCCTGCACACGAGCATGCTGCGCCTGGTGAGGATGGAGCGCGAGCAGATCGGCCTGATGAAGGCGTTCGGGTTCTCCGGCCGGTCGGTGGCGTCGCACTACCTGAAACTGGCGCTGCTGCCCGTGGCGGCGGGGACCGCGGTGGGGATAGTCCTGGGCATCCGGCTCGCGCACGGCATGGCCAGCGTTTACGGGCGCTACTACCAGTTCCCGGAACTGGCCTTCGAGTTGGCCTGGGCCGTCGTCTGGTTTGCCGTCGCGATCGCGTTCGCGACCGGGCTCACGGGGGCTTTGGCGGCGATTCGCAGCGTGCTGCGCATCGCCCCTGCGGTCGCGATGGCGCCGCCCGCGCCGGCCCGATTCCGCCACTGGCGCTGGGAGGGCTCGAGGCTTTGGCGGGCGCTGACGCCGGCGGGCAGAATGATAGCCCGCAACGTGGTCAGATCCCGCTGGAAGTCGGTCAGCACCGCCGCGGGCATCGCCCTGGCGCTGGGCGTGCTCACCGCGCTCCTGTCCATGTTCGACGCCATCGACGTGATCGCCGACCTGCAGTTCCGCCAGGCCTCGCGCGACGACATCGCGGTCTTCTTCGAAGCGCCTCGATCGCCGGACGTAATGGCCGAGCTGGAGCATCTGCCGGGGGTGCTCATGGCCGAGCCCGTTCGGATCAGCCCGGCCCGCGTCACCTACGAGCACCGCGAGCGGCGCACGTCCATCATCGGTCTCGTGCCCCAGGGCCAGCTCCGGCGCATCGTCGACACCGACTACCGCGTGCACCAGCCGCCCGCGCACGGCGTCCTCGTGGGCCGCATGATGGCCGACAAGTTGGGAGTAGGGCTCGGCGACTCCGTGCGTATCGAGATCACGGAGGGTCACCGACCCGAAGAATCTGTCGTAGTCGCTGGCCTGGTCGAGGAGCTCATGGGAGGCGACGTCTACATGGAGGCGGCGAGCCTCAATCGGCTGCTAGGTGAAGCGCAGGCGGTCTCCGGAGCCTGGCTGCGGGTGGATGCGTCTGCGCAGGACGAGCTCTACGGTAGGCTCAAGTTGCTGCCCGGCGTCTCCTCGGTGATGGTGAAGGAGGCCGTCGTACGGGGTTTCAACGAGACCATCCAGCGGAGCTTCACGATCGCGCTCAGCACGACCTTCTTCCTGGGCGCGGTGTTGGTCGTGGCGATCGTCTACAGCCAAGCCCGCATCGCGCTTTCCGAGAGGGGGCGCGACCTCGCCAGCCTGAGGGTGCTCGGTTTCTCCCGCGGCGAGGTGGCGCGCATGCTGCTCGGAGAGCAGGCGGTTCTGGTGCTGCTGGCGCTGCCGCTGGGACTGACGCTCGGCTGGGCGCTCACGCTCCTGGTAATGATTCGCTTCGAGACCGAGTTGTTCCGCCTGCCGGCGGTGATGCTGCCCGAGACGTACCTGCTCGCGGCGGGGATCGTGGTGGCCTCGGCGGCCCTGTCCGCCTTCCTGGTGCGACGCCGCCTGGACCGCATCGACCTTATCAGCGTGCTGAAGACAAGGGAATGAGGTCGCCATGAGGCTTGCAAGAAGACACATCTGGATAGGCTTGACCCTCGCCGCGGTAGTCGCGGCCGTACTCCTCGTGATGCGCCCGGATCCGGTGTCGGTGGAGCTGGCTGAGGTCGATCGTGGCATGCTGCGCGTGACGATCGACGAGGACGGTGAGACGCGAGTGCGGGACCGCTTCGTGATCTCGGCGCCGGTCACCGGCCGGCTCGAGCGCCTCGAGTGCGAGGTCGGCGACACCATCGCGCCCGGGGAGGTCGTGGCGAGCGTCTACCCGCTGCCGCTGGACTCGCGCGCGCGCACCGAGGCGGCGGCAGCGCTCCGGAGCGTCGAAGCGGCGCGGGATGCAGCCGGCGCGGCGGTCGGACAGGCGGAGGAGCTGTGGGGCGAGGCCCGCCGGTCGCTCGAGCGGCTGGAGCGTCTCGAGCAGGAGGTTCCCGGGTCGGTGGCGCAGCAGCGACTGGACGAGGCCGGGACCGCAGAGCGCGCGGCCGCGCTCCGGCTCGAGCAGGCGCGCGGCGCGGCCGAGGCCGCGGCCCACGACGTGGACCGCGCGCGCGCCGCCCTGGCTGGAGCGGAGGGCTCGGCCCCAGGTGAGCCGACGCCGGTCAGGGCGCCCGCCGGCGGTCGGGTCCTGCGCATCTACGAGGAGTGCGAGCGCACCATCATGACGGGCTCGCCCATCCTGGAGATCGGCGACCCGGCTGCTCTCGAGGTGGTCGTGGACGTGCTCACCGAGGACGCCACGTTGCTGGCGGAAGGCGCTCCTGCGCTGATCAGCGCCGGCCCGGACGCCGACACCCTGTACGGCCGCATCGACCTCGTCGAGCCGTCCGCGTTTACGAAGGTCTCACCGCTCGGCGTAGAGGAGCAGCGCGTCAACGTCGTGGTGGCCTTCGACGACGCGCCGGTCCTGTTGGGCGACCGCTTCCGCGTCGATGCGTCCCTGGTGGCCTGGGAGGCGAGCGATGTCGTGCGCGCGCCTGTGAGCGCCCTCTTCCGTTCCGATGGCGAATGGGCGGTTTTCGTCGTCGCCGGCAACCGCGCGCGCCTGCGCGTAATCGAGGTGGGACACCGCGGCCGCCGTCACGCGGAGGTGCTGAACGGGCTCGCCGAGGGCGAGGAGGTGATCCTGTTCCCGTCCGAGATCCTGGAGGACGGCGTCAGGGTGGAGTCGGTGCGACGCTGAGGGGCGGCCCCACGGCTCACCCCTCGCCGCGCAGCGCGCCCACCTCCTGGCTGCGCTGCACCCAGGCCGCGACGTCGCTGGCAGACAGGATGCCCACCAGTCGGCCGTCGTCCACCACGAGGATGCGACGCTCTTTGGCGTC